>NZ_JBEYSL010000225.1:0-10594 GCF_040642735.1 Micromonospora sp. NPDC047753
GCCAGTGCGCCCTCGGTCGGCGTGCCGGCCAGCGCGGAGATCCGTCGCCCGTCGGCGATCCGGACGCGCTCCTCGTCGAGCGCGGCCAGTTCGAGCGCACCACGGGTGGTCCTGCACGACCTGCACGTCGTGGAGGAAGGGCGGCCCGCCGCGGTGCTGCTCGCGGTCGTACCGCTGATCTGTTGGGTCGCCGCCGTGCTGTGGCGGCGTCCGCCGCGTCCGTTCCTGACCGTGGTGGTCATCGGGGCGATCTACGGTGTTCTTCTCGCGGTTGGTCACCAGATTCTGTGGGACGAGGCGTTCGGTGCGACCGGGCCGAGGCTCGGGGACGTCGACCCTCGGGCGCAGGAAGCGATCCTTCGGGTGGCGGCGGTGTTCTCCAGCCTCGTCACCGGAATCCTCACCGGGGTGGTGGCCGGGGCGGTGGCGGCGGTGCTGAGCCGGCTCGTCATCGGGCGGCAGCGCGCTGCCGAGCAGTCGGTCAGGAAGGTGTGGCGCCCACCGGACGAGGCGAGTGCCACTCGGCCTCCGCGAGGCTGATCTGTCGACCGGCGAGCACCAGCTCGCGCGAGCAGGGGACGGCCGCCGAGCGCGGCCGTCCCCAGAGGTAGCGCGGGTGTCACGGGCATGTCCCGAGGTTCAGCGGATCGTCGCCCCGGCGGTGGGGGTCGGGGTCGGCTGGACCCGCTCGAACCGCACCTTGCTCAGCCATCCCGGGAGGTCGCTGAGCACGTACAGCTCGCCGTTCACGTCGGCGCCGAACGCCGTCGGCTGGGTGGGGAAGGTGCCGATCTCAGCGGACTCGTAGCCACCGGTGGACTTGGGACGCACTGCGAAGGCGCGGGTCGAGCAGTAGTCGCTGGCGATGTAGGTGCCCCGCGCCTCCGGGGTGACGGACCCCCGGTACACCAGGCCGCCGATGATGGAGCAGTTCTCGGTCATGTAGTGGTCGTACTCGACGATCGGGTCGGTGAGCCGCACGCCCGGTCGGCACTGCGTCTCGTCGAAGACCGGCGTGCCCTCTCGACAGGACCAGCCGAGGTTCGCGCCACGCTGCGACGGGCGGATGTGGTTGATCTCCTCGATCAGACCCTGGCCGACGTCACCGATCCACAGCGAGTTGTCGGCCGGGTCGATGGAGAACTTCCACGGGTTGCGCAGCCCGTAGACCCAGATTTCCGGCCGCGCGCCCGCCGTGCGGACGAACGGGTTGTCGTAGGGCACGCAGTAGGGCTTCGCCCCGCAGCTGCGGTTGACGTCGATCCGCAGAATCTTGCCGAGCAGGGTGCCGAGGTTCTGGCCGCTCTTGTAGGGGTCGTTCGCGTAGCCACCGTCGCCGAGGGACCAGTAGAGGTAGCCGTCGCGGCCGAAGGCCACCTGTCCGCCGTTGTGGTTGCCGTACTCGGCGTGCTCCTGGGTGAGCAGCACCTGCACCCGATCGGGGGCGTTGATGGGCACTCGCGCCAGGGTCAGCGCGCCGGCCGGCAGGCTCGTGTAGGCCACGTAGAGCATTCCGGTCCGCGCGAAGTTCGGCGCCGGTGTGATGCCGAGAAGGCCGCGCTCGTTGTCCGACGTGTCGATCCGGGCGGTCAGGTCGATCACCGGGTCGGGTGCCAGGCCGGTGTCGGGGTGGTAGGCGCGGACAGTGCCGTTCTTCTCCGCGATCAGCATCCGGCCGTCCGGCAGCCCGGTGATCGCGATGGGACGCTGCAGACCGAAAGCCACCCGTTCGGAAACCACTGTCAGCTCAGCGAGTGGCACAGCACGGGTTTTGGATGGGCCGGCCGCGGCAGTGCCGGCCATTGGCGTCGGTGGCGACAGGGCCGCAGCCAGGGCCAGAGCGAGCAACCCGGCCAGCATGGCGGCCGGGCGACGACGTCGTCGTGACATGTTCAGCTCCTCGAGCAGGTGGGTGGTGGACACGGTCTGGGAGCGTTCCCACCGTACAGTGACTGCAATCGATATCCAACTGATGTCTGCGCGTCCCGTTCGCGCCTGGGCCGTCCTGCGAGGTCCGGAGCGGGTGACAACGGACGGTAGGGTGAGTCACCGATCAATACGAACGGTGGTGCCGGTGAGTCTGATCCAGGTGGGTGTCACCGCGACGACGACAATGCTGGCGGTCCTCATCGGTGGGTGGCTCACCATCCGGGCGCAGGATCGGCTCTGGCGGCGCGACCAGGATCGACAGTGGCGAGACATCCGGCTGACCGCGTACACCGACTTCATCGGGGCGCTCCGGGAGTACGTGGCCTTTGTTCTCAACCCGGCCGCCCGGGTCACCGCGGTGCCGCGCCCCCGTGATCCGGGTGATCTCATGCCGTTCTTCGACGACGAGGGCATTCGCTACCGGGAACGACTGGAAAGTACCAAGACCGCGCTTCGGCTGGTGGCCGGCACAGTCGAGGTGGTGAGCCGCTCGTCGGAGCTGGTGCGCCAGGCCCGGCTCCTGGCGGCTGCACGGGCCAGTAGTGGCGCCGAGGCGTTGCCCGCGGAACGATTCGACGCCCTGTGGGACGCCGAGCGCCGATTCATCGAGGTTGCCCGGGCCGAACTCGGCCTGCCCTCCGCGTTCGCGCCCCGACCGGTCAACCCCCGCCCGTAACCGTCACGCTGGGCCCGCCGCCGTCATTCCAGGCCAGACGCCAGGTGAACGTCGACGCAACTCCACTGGCGGTCGGCTCGTTGGTAGCGAAGGGCGGACGGAGGCGGGAAATGGCGGCGGGGCGGGGCGCCGAGTTGCTGCGCCCTCCGATGAGTTCGGGTCGGGCGACGTTCCTGGAGCTCTTCTTCGATCTGGCCTTCGTGGTGGCCCTCACCCGGGTCTCGCAACGTTTCGCCGGCGTAGCCGATGACACTGGCTGGGCGCTCCTCACGGGCTTCGGGCGTACCCTGCTGCTGTTTCTGGCGCTCTGGTTGATCTGGTCGCACACCGCCTGGATCACCAGCCGGTACGAACCGGAGCAGCCGGTCATTCAGGCCGTCGTGATCGGCACCATGTTCGCCGGACTGATCATGGCGGTGACGCTGCCCCGCGCCCTTGAGGAACGAGCGGTGCCGTTCGCGGTCGCGTACCTGATGGTGATGGTGCTGCGGCCACTGGTGGTCGCGGTCGCGTTACGGGGGCATCCACGACGGCTGGTGCCCTTCCGGCTCTTCGTGTGGGCAGTGGCGAGCGCCCCGCTGTGGCTGGTCGGCGCGTTGGGCCCGGACCACCTCCGCCTGCCGCTGTGGGTTGTCGCCCTCGCTGTCGACTACCTCGCCTGGATACTGGGCTGGCCGCTGCCGTGGCTCGGGGTCTCGAAGATAGGTCGGTGGCGGATCGCGGGGACTCATCTCGCGGACCGTTATCAGCAGATGTTCCTCATCGCGCTCGGTGAGTCGATTCTGGTTATCGGCGTGGTCTTCAGCGGCGCGGACTACTCCGGGGATCGGGCGGCCGCCTTCGCGGTCACGTTCGCGACCAGCGCGTTGCTCTGGCGAATCTACTTCTACCGCGCCGGTCTGCTGTTGTCGGAGGCGTTCGGTCGGGCCGGTATGCCCGGCCGGCTGGGCGCGACGTCGGAACGGACGCACCTGTTGATCGTGCTCAGCGTGCTTGTCACAGCGGTCGGCTACGAGCTGGTGATCGATCATCCGTTCGGGCAGCCGCGGCCCAGTTGGCTGCTGTTCGTGGTGGGCGGACCGATGCTCTTCCTCGTGGGCCGCTTACGACTGGAGTACGAGATCTTCGGTCAGATCTCCCGACCCCAGGTGATCGGTTTGGGCGCCCTGTTGTTGTCCACGCCGGTGCTGGCGCATTGGGCGCCGATGGTCGGGTTGAGCGTGGTGGCCTGTGTGCTGGCCCTGGTCGCGCTACTCGGAGCGCTGCGCTGGCAAGGCCAGCCGCTGGAGGTTCCCGCGTCGCCGATCGGACGGGAGACGTCCGGAGACCGCGACTCCGAGGCGTGACGCGGCACCCGTTCGCCACGATGGCGCGTTTCGTCACGTAACCGCCCGGCTGGGTGCACCGCACGTCACGTCCAACCGGTGCTCCTTCACCCAGGTGGTGGCGAGCGCCACAGCAGGCCCAAGATAGAACGGTCGGTCTTGACCGTGGGGGGCCGAGTGGGTACTCTTCCAACAGACAGAACGTTCGTTCCACTTGGCGTCCGGCCAGGTGTGTGGCTGTGCCTGAAGGAGAGCGCCGTGCCCACCAAGATCACCCTTGTCATCGGTAACCCCGCCGACCCCGACGAGTTCGAGAAGGTCTACGCCGACGTACTTCGGGCCGCGGAGACGTTCCCGAAGCTTCAGCGGGTCGAGTCGGCCAAGGTGTGGCCGAAGGAGGACGGCACGCCCACACCCGCGTACCGGACGCTCGACCTGTACTTCGCCAGCTACGAGGACGCCTCTGCCGCAGTCGCGACGCCCGCTGCCGGTGCCGTCTTCGGTGGGCTCCAGGGCGCTCAGGTGGAGATCACGGGGCTGTTCTCCCACGTCGAGTAGCACCGCCCTTCCCCTCCCGGCGGCGGCCCTCACCCCGCTGGATGTCCTTCGCTCCGGAAATTTCCGAGAGGATGACCATGACCACCGTTGCCGTTCCCGGCATCTCGACGACGGCCGCCGCCCTGCGGCGGTTGTACTTCGGTCGCTTCGCCTTCGCGATCGTCTGGGCCGCCGTGACGTTCCCCCTCGCCAAACACCTCAACCCCCTCACCGCCGCACTGCTCGTGCTCTACCCGCTCTTCGACGTGGCCGCCGCCATCGTCGACGTCCGCGCGTCGCGGGCCACCGGATCGCCCACCCTGCTGTACGTGAACGTCGCGATCAGCCTGCTCGCCGCGGTGGGCCTGGGTGTCGCCGGCGCGTCCGGCATCCCGGCGGTCCTGCGCGTCTGGGGCGCCTGGGCGGTCGTGGCCGGACTGGTTCAGCTGATCGTGGCCGTCACCCGCCGCAAGATGGGTGGCCAATGGCCGATGATCATCAGCGGTGGCATTTCCGTCATCGCCGGCGCATCGTTCTTCGCGGCAGCCTCCACGGACAACCCGGCGCTGACCAACGCGATCGGCTACGCCATCCCCGGCGCCATCTTCTTCCTCATCGCGGCCATCCGCCTCGGCCGCACCGCGAAGGGAAACTGACGTGGAAAAGGCCGTGTACGACGTCATTGTCATCGGCGCGGGGCCGGTGGGGGAGAACGTCGCCGACCGCGTCGTGCAGGGCGGCCTGACCGCCGCGATCGTCGAGCGGGAACTGGTGGGCGGCGAGTGCTCGTACTGGGCCTGCATGCCGACCAAGGCGCTGCTGCGCAGCCAGACCGCGCTCCGGGCGGCTCGTCAGCTGCCCGGTGCGCGCGAGGCGGTGACCGGCGAACTGGACGCGCAGGCCGTGCTGCGTCGCCGGGACACCTTCGCCTCGCACTGGAAGGACGACGGGCAGGTGTCCTGGCTGAATTCGGCGGGGATCGCGCTGTATCGGGGCCAGGGACGGCTTGGCGCCGACCGGGTCGTCGAGGTGACCGGCGCGGACGGCGCCACCACCTCGCTCACCGCCCGGCACGCCGTCGTCGTCGCGACCGGAAGTGGCGCGCTGGTGCCGGACATCGCCGGTCTACGCGAGTCTGCACCGTGGACCAGCCGTGAGGCAGCCGCCGCGAGCGAGGTGCCCGGCCGCCTCGCCATCATCGGTGGTGGCGTGGTGGCCACGGAGATGGCGACCGCGTACGCCGGCCTCGGATCAGCGGTGACGGTGCTCGCGCGCGACGGGGTGCTCACTGCGGCGGAGCCGTTCGTCGGCGAGCGGGTCACGCAGTCTCTGCGGGAAGCTGGCGTGTCGGTCCAACTCGGTGCCGAGGCCAGATCGGTGAGCCGCGACGGCGACGGGACGGTGCACATCACGCTCACCGACGGCGGACAGGTCGAGGCCGACGAGATCCTCGTCGCGATCGGCCGTACGCCGAACACGCACGACCTGGGCCTCGACCGGATCGGCCTGAAGCCGGGCGCCTGGCTCACGGTCGACGACACCCTGCGGGTGGTCGACGGGGCCGGCGCGTTGATCGGCGACGGATGGCTGTACGCGGCGGGGGACGTCAACCGGCGTGTGCTCCTGACCCATCAGGGCAAGTACCAGGCCCGCGCGGTGGGCGACGTGATCGTGGCGCGAGCCACCGGCGAAGCGACAGACGACCGTCCGTGGGGTCGGCACGTCGCCACCGCCGACGAGCGCGCCGTGCCGCAGGTCGTCTTCACCGACCCGGAGGTCGCGTCGGTAGGGCTGACCGCAGCCGCCGCTGAGGCCGCTGGACTGCGGATCCGGGTCGTCGACTACGACCTGGCCGCCGTCGCCGGGGCCGCGCTGCACGCCGACGGCTATCAGGGGCACGCCCGGATGGTCGTGGACGAGGACCGACGGGTGATCGTCGGCCTCACCCTCGTCGGCCCGGACGTCGCGGAACTGATCCACGCCGCGACGATCGCGATCGTCGGTGAGGTTTCTCTGGAGCGGCTGTGGCACGCCGTGCCCGCGTACCCGACCGTGAGCGAGGTCTGGCTGCGCCTGCTGGAGGCGTACGGCCGCTGACCTGCGTCGTACGGCCGTCCGCGTCATCGGCGGCCGTGGGCCGCTGCGACGAGAAGAAGACGAGGTCCGTCGGGCGAGGGTGCGCGCTCAACCGGTGTGGCACCACAACAGGAGCTGGGTCATCCTCCGATCGGAGGGTGGCCCAGCTCGAGGTCGTGCGAGGCTATCGGGCCGACTCTGCCGACCGAAGCTCCGAGTTGATCCTGAGGAGCCCTTCGACACCGCGCAGGAAGGTCTCGGACACCTTCGTGGGGTCGGCGAGGCATCCCGCCGCCATGGCACCGTCCCGGAGCATGACGAAGTGGCGCGCTGCGGGATCCGCCGTTCCTTCGTGGACCTGTGCCATGAGCGTGGTGATGGTGTCCAGGAACCATTGCCGGTGGGCCATGAGTTCCTGGTGCACGGGATGGTTCGTGTCGGGATATTCCGCCGCGGCGTTCAGAAACGCGCACCCACGGAACCCGGGGGACTGGATGTTCTGAGCGATGGAATTGGCGATGGCCAGGAGCGGGTCGACCGGCGATCGGTTGGCGGCGAGCGCCTCGTCGACCATGCCGCGCTCCAGTTGATGCACCTCCCGCAGGTAGGCCAGGATGAGATCATCCTTGCTGGGGAAGTGTCGGTAGAAAGTAGCCCTGGTCACCTTCGCCTCGGCGATGATCCGGTCGACGCCGACGGCGTGAATGCCTTCCGCGTAGAAAATCCTGGTCGCCGTGCGGAGAAGCTTGAGGCGCGCCTCGGAGGGCCGGTTGGTGGGTTCGTCGCTCGCCATCCAACCATCTTAGCGACAGAACGTTCGGTCTTATCCTTGTCGGCGGTTGAGACGTCATACCCAATGCTCGCTCAACGTGCGAACGGTGACCGTCAACTCATCTCGCTGTCCGGTTCGGATGCCGGCCAGGCGTTCGGCGTTCTCCGATCTCGCTGACAGTGGCCCGATCAATGCGGGATTCTGGATGCTGCAACCCCAACGGAGCAGGATCGCGCGGGCTGATACGCGGTGCCCGGGCGACCGTACTCGTCGGTCCGGCCGGCAATCGCGGGCAACGGGTGACGAGGCCTCTCGAAAGGACCTCCAGATGAGCGCTGCTTCTGACATGTCTGCCCAGGAGATGCCGACGATCGTGCTGATCCACGGGGCATTCGCCGAATCGTCGAGTTGGAACGGGGTGATTGCCAACCTCAAACATCGGGGCTATCCGGTCATTGCCGTCGCCAACCCGCTGCGTGGTGTGCAAAAGGACGCCGCATACGTTCGCGCCCTCCTGGACAGCCTGCCCGGACCGGTGGTGATTGCCGCCCATTCCTACGGCGGGGCGGTCATGACCGAGGCGGCGGCCGACGCCCCCAACGTCAAGGCCCTGGTGTACGTCGCCAGCTTGAGCCCGGACGTGGGCGAAAGTGCGCTCGGGTTGCTCACCAAGCACCCCGGAAGTCAGCTCACCTCGAGCATCAGGATGATCCCGGTACCCGACGACGACGGCGGCATGACCATGGATCAGTACATTGTGCAGGACAAGTTCCACGAGGCGTTCGCCGCCGACGTCGACTCCGGCACCGCCGAACTCATGGAGGCAACCCAGCGGCCCGCGTCCGCGCGCGCTCAGGAGGAGAGCGTGACCAAGGTCGCCTGGAAGACGATTCCCTCCTGGACCCTGATCAGCGCCCAGGACCAGGCCATTCCGCCAGACCTGCAGCGCTTCATGGCCGACAGGGCGGGCTCCACGACAATTGAGATCGCCGCCTCCCACGCTGTGGCGGTCTCGCAACCCGGCCCGGTCGCCGACTTCATCGACACCGCCGCCCGTGCCACCGCACGCTCGATGCAGATGTCCAAGAGTCGTCGAGGTTAACGACGGTCGCTTCGTAGCGAACGCGAGTCTGTCGAACCTGGTCGCGACTGCACCGTGGCGGTTGAGCCGATTGATGCCGTGTTCCGCTATCACGCTCACCGGCCGGAGCAGCCCTCGGGCAACCCGGCCGGTGACGCATCAGACGGGCTCGATCGCGAGGTCGATGACCTGGTCGTTCTTGATGTCGAACACAAATGCGAATGACAGCGGCCCGCCGGGGAAATCACCGTCCCCGGAGGCCACCAGCCGGTCGTCCGCGAACGAGGTCGGCGTGAGCACGACCTTGGGGTCGATCAGGTGCCCCTGGATCCACTCGCGGATCTCGGCCTCGCCGGCCCAGGTCTTCCCGTCATCGCGCACGGTGGCCCCGTCGCCGAAGACCGCGGCCAGCGCGTTCGCGTCGTGCGCGTTAGTTGCCGTGATGAAGTTGTCGACGGCCGTGGGTAGAGTGATGTCGTTCATTCCTGCTCTCCAATGTGTCGAGTGGTGCCAGGACGCTGGCGCGTGCTGGCATGTCCCTGCGACACCGGTGTTCAGCTCGAGGTGCCGACCAGGGGCAAGGCTCAGAAGTCCGCTCCGCGGGAGAGCTTCTCGTTCGCGCGCAGCTCCGCGAGTGCGTTCTCGTGCATCGCAACAACGACGTCGTAGCCGGAGTTGCCGAGCACGATTCGTTTCGGCGGAACGGGTGCGTTCATCGCGCTGATCACGGCCTGCACTCCACGGACAGGGTCTCCTGCCTGCTTGCCGTTGTGGTCAACGAACGCCGCCTTGACGCCCTCGACCATCGGCACGTAGGCGTCGACGATCTCGTTGACGTCCTCGTTCTGGAAGTAGGTGAAGGCCTTGGTGCGGAACGCTCCCGGCTCCACGACGAGCACTCGCACACCGAATGGCTCAACTTCCTGGCGCAGTGTCTCCGACAGTCCTTCGATCGCGAACTTCGCCGCCGCGTAGTAGCCGAACCCCTGTGCGCCGACGAGGCCTGCCACCGACGACATGTTCACGATCCATCCATCGCCTCGTGCCCGCATACCGGGCAGGACCGCGCGCATCAGCTCGACCACGGCGAACAGGTTGAGGTCGAACGTGCGGCGGATCGTCTCGTCAGGGGCACCCTCGATCGAGCCGTACCAGCCACGGCCCGCGCTGTTGACGAGCACGTCGATCCCGCCGAACCGCTCCTCGGCCGTCTTGACCGCCGCACGCACCTGGTCGGCATCGGTGACGTCGAGCTGGAGAACCAGCACACGGTCTCCGTGTTGTTCAGCCCACTCGTGTAGTTCAGAGGGCCGACGCGCGGTCACCACCACCTGATCGCCCTGCTCCAGGGCGGCCTCGGCATAGACCAGGCCGAACCCTCCGGGAGTCCCGCCAGTGATGAACCAAGTCTTCATGGACTTCTCCTCTCGCTATAGAAGCCAATGTAGCGCTACATGAGGTAATGTAGCAAGCATGCAGAACGCACGGGATCGACTCCTGCTCGCCGCGGCGGAATTGCTGGAGAGCGGCGGCACGGTGTCCACGAGGGCGGTGTGCGATCGCGCCGGGGTGCAGGCCCCGACGCTGTACCACCACTTCGGCAGCAAGCAGGGCCTGATCGACGCCGTGGCAAGCCACGGCTTCACCCAGTACACGGCGGTCGAGAGCTCCGGCGACCCGCTGGACGACCTGCGCGAGGGCTGGAACAGGCACGTGCAGTTCGGGCTGGAGCACCCGTCGTTCTACGGGCTGCTCTACGGCCGCGCCCAGCCAGGAAAGCCCTGCGCCGTCACCGCCCCCGCGCACGCCGCGCTGCGCGAGCGGTTAACCGCCGCCCGGGGCCTGCTCAAGGTGCCAGCGGCCGATGCCGCCGAACAGGTGCTGGCCGCCAACGTCGGCATCACGCTCACCTTGATCAGCCAACCGGACCCGGATCTCGGGCTGTCCGGACGCGTCCGCGAGGCCGCCCTGGCCGGAGTCCTGCGCATGCCCCCCGCCGAAGCCTCCGAGACTCGTGCGAGCGCCGCACTGACGCTGCGTGCGCTGGTCGGCAACGACCCGGGCGACCTCACCCCTGGCGAACACGCGCTGCTCGGCGAGTTGCTGGACCGCCTGGCCCACTAGCTTGATCTTTAACCTGCGGGGCGGTGGCATCGACCCCGGCTGATCATGGGGACAGCCCTTGGTCGATCATTCCT
>NZ_JBEYSL010000226.1:0-10549 GCF_040642735.1 Micromonospora sp. NPDC047753
TGGTGCAGCGCGCGGCGATCCCACCGGCGCTGCGGAGGAATGTCGACCACGACTTCGGCCGACACGGCGAGATCATGTCGACGCTGCAGCGGCTCTTCGGGCCGTACCCCTTCCGGGAGTACGTCGTCGTGGTCGCCGACGACGACCTCGACGATCCCGTCGAAGCGCAGGGCATGGCGGTCTTCGGACGGAACCACGTCGACGGACGGCGGACGCACGAGCGGCTTGTCGTGCATGAGCTGGCCCACCAGTGGTTCGGCAACAGCCTCACCGTGGCGGACTGGCGCCACATCTGGCTCAACGAAGGCTTCGCCACCTACGCCGAGTGGCTCTGGTCCGGCGTCTCCGGCGATCTACCGACGGACGCCATGGCCGCGCAGTGGTACTCGTGGGTCGCGGCTCGCCCGCGAAACGTCATCGTCGCCGACCCCGGCGTCGACCGGATGTTCGACCCACTCGTCTACAAGCGTGGCGCGCTCACTCTGCACGCCCTGCGGAAAAGGGTCGGTGACAACTCGTTCTTCGCGCTCCTGCGAGCCTGGGTCGCCGAGCGCCGGCACGCGACGGTGACGACCGGCCAGTTCCGACTGCACGCTCAGCGCTTCGCCCGCGAGCCCTTGGACGACCTGTTCCGTGCCTGGCTCGAAAGCCCGACGCTGCCTCCACCACCTCGCTGACCAGGCCCACCCGACCGCCGGCACTACGCAGATCACCTCCCTGATCGGACGTTGCCGTCAGCGAGGAGTCACGACGACCGTCGTACGCCAGGGCTGCGGGAACCTTTCACGCAGGCCGCAGGTCTGGCACGAGTCGGATACCGGTGTTCGGGCCGCGTCGAACGGCGGCGGTTGACCGTTGTCTCGCGGTCGGGTGGCGGCCGGGGTCAGGGGCGGCCGTGCTCAATCTGGTGTCGGGCGTGGGAGCGGGCGGCGGCGGCCGGGGTCGAGCCGGCGGCGCGGGCGGTGCGCAGGATGTCCGTGAGGGTGTCGGCGATGCCGTGGACCCGGGCGGTGGCCTGGGCGGACGTTTCCCGGTGCAGCTCGATGGCGGTGGCGTGGATGATGCCGCCGGCGCTGACGATGATGTCGGGTGCCCAGAGGATGCCGTGCTGGTGCAGCAGGTCGGCGGTGGCCGGGGTGTCGAGTTGGTTGTTGGCCGGTCCGGCGATCACGGCGCAGCGCAGTGTCGGCACTGTGTGCGGGGTGAGCAGACCGCCGAGAGCAGCGGGGACGAGCACATCCACGTCGGCGGTCAGGCAGTCCTGCGGGCTGGCCCAGGCGGCACCCGCTGTGTCGGCGAGCGTTCGCCTGCCCTCGTCGGTGTCGGCGGCCACCAGGGTCGCGCCGGCGTCGGCCAGTATGCGCAGCACGTGGCTGCCGACGCGGCCGAGGCCGAGCACGGCGAAGCTGCGCGTGGACAGGTCGGCTGACCCGAATCGCTCGGCGCACAGGGCATGCAGCGCGGCGACGACGCCGACGGCGGTGTGGCCGGAGGAGTCACCGCTGCCACCGGCCTGCACCGGTCGGCAGAACGCATGCGGGGTCCGCTCGGCGATCGTGACCATGTCGTCCGGTCCGGTTCCCACGTCCGGGCCGGTGGCATAGGCGCCGTCCAGGCCTGCGATGACGTCGCCCGCGTCGTGCAGCACCGCCCGACGGGTGGCCGCGTCAAGTGTCCTGCCCGGGGGCAGGGCGATGACGGTCTTGCCACCCCCGTTGGGCAGCCCGGCCAGCGCGCACTTGTCCGACATCGCGGCCGACAGCCGCAGCGCGTCGGTGAGCCCGTCGCGCCAGTGCGGGTAGTGCGCGAGCCGGCAACCGCCGATGGCCTGACCGAGCGCGGTGGAGTGCACCGCGACGACGATCGGCAGGCCCGACCGTACGCCCCGCCTGAGGACGACGTGTTCGTGCATGGACTCGGTGTCGAGGTGGGTCGCGACCATAACGGCTCCTGTCATGTACTCGCCGGAACGAGATCGACAGTAGGCAGGTGCGCGGCACTGAGCGGCTCAAAGCGAACAACGTTCGGAGAACTGGCAAGATTTCGGTCGTGGACGAACTTGATACGGCGATCATCCAGCACCTGCAGACACATGCGCGGCAGACCAACCGCGAACTGGCCCGGGCAGTAGGCATCGCGCCGTCCACCTGCTTGGAACGCGTGCGCTCACTACGGGAACGCGGCGTGATCACCGGCTACCACGCCGAGATCAGCCTGGCCGCCCTCAACCGCGGCGTCCAAGCATTGCTGCACGTTCAGGTCCGGCCCCTGAGTCGCACCGTCATCGACGGCTTCAAAAAATATGCGATGGAGTTGCCCGAGGTGCTGTCGGTGTACGTCGTGGCCGGCGGCGACGACTTCCTCGTCCACGTCGCCGTACCCAGCGTCGACGGCCTGCACTCCTTCCTCATGGACAAGTTCAGCGGACGCCGCGAGATCGTCGGGTTCCGCAGCTCCGTCATCTATCAACACGCCCGAAAGCAGGTCATCGAACCGCTTGACCCGTAACGCTCGTTCTGTGCGCCGATGCCTACGTCGCCCACCTGACCAGCTCGCGAGCGGTTAGGAGCACATCAGGGAGTCTTCCGGGCATCATGGCGGCACGGGGCGGGGCGACCTGGGATTGACTTCGGCGGCCAAGCCGCGGAGCAGGTGAGGCGACAACACGCTCGCCGTCGGACCTCGGCACCTGAACACTTTCCCGCCTGATCGGCAATGTCAGGTTGAAGCGCGGATTTGCCGAGGAGGGCCATGGCTTCGGATGCGGATTTGATAGGCCGGTCGCTGGATGGCGATGTCGACGCCTTCGTAGAGGTGGTCGAGCGTCATGAGGCCGCCGTCGGTTCGTACCTCGTTCGCCGGGCGGGGCGGGATGCGGCTGAGGACCTTCTGGGCGAGGTGTGGGTTGCGGCGTTCGAGTCGCGGCGCTCGTACGACCGGTCGTACAACGATGCGCGGCCGTGGCTGTACGGGGTGGCATTGAATCGCTTGCGGCGCTACTGGCGGTCCCGGCCGGCCGAGGACCTGGTCGCGGACGTACCGGACGTGGCTACTGGATCGGATCCGTGGTCGGCGGTGGACCTCGGCGTGGACGCCCGGGCGGTGCTCCGGTCGGCCCTGACGCGGCTCAAACCGGAAGAGCGGGAGGTTCTGAGGCTCGTCGCCTGGGAGGACCTGACCGCAGCCGACGCCGCGCGGGCACTCGGCATACCGGCCGGCACCGCGCGGCGGCTGCTGAGCCAGGCCAGGACGGCATTGCGCGACGCCCCGGGGGTGTCCGCGCTTCTGAAGGACCGCAACAGCGCGAAGGAGAGACACCGATGACCGACGAGCTCGATCTGGTCGGTGCGTTGGGCAGCGCAGAACCACTACGCCCGGAGGCGTACCAGCGGGCGCGGATGGTGCTGCGGGCGGCTATGGCCGACCCCGGAACCGTGCGGCTGCTGGGCGCGATGGCAGCGGCGGACACGACTATGGAGGCGACCTCAACCATGGAAACGACGACAACCACGCGGGACCACGAGTCCAGCCCGGCGCCTCAGCGCCGCCGCGGGATCGGTCTCGCGGGTCGATTGGGCATCGGCGCTGGGGTGGGGGTTGCCGCTGCGGCGGCAGTCGTCGCTGTGGTGCTCAGCTCGTCGGCGACCGGGGGCACGGAGGCCAGCAAGGATTCGTCGGCCGCCACCTCAAGCTCGACCACCGTCGACGGATCAGCCGAGCAGGCGCCGCTGATGACCCTGGCCGGGTCCATCAAGACGCTCACCCCGTCGGCGGGCGACGCGTGGCTGGTGAAGGCGACGCAGGTCCACGGCACCAAGACCATGCAGGTCGTGTACACGCTGTACACCGACGGCCACGCGATCTATACGGGCAACAGTGTGAAGGACATCAAGCGTGCGATCGCCCGTCATCAGGATCAGATGACGGACGGCGGCTACGCTCCGCTCCTGAAGGCAGCCGTCGCCGCGGCGGACAGCAGCCCGACCGACGGCCGGACCCAGATGCTCAAGGCAGCCAAGGACCCGCTGGTGGGCCTCGACCCCGCAGCGCAGAAGGCGGTGTGGGACAAGCAGCAGGCGGACGCCCAGGTGATCATCAAGCAAAAGGGCGGCAACGCCAAGCCGAAGCCGTACAGCCCCCAGGCAGTTCAGCGGCACTTCGACAACGCCCTATGGACATACAGCACCCAGGCGCTGTCCGCTGGCGACGGCAACACGCAGGTCCGGGCCGGTGTGCTGCGTCTGCTGTCCACCATCGCCGCGGTCAGCGTCAAGGACTCGACCACCCACGGCAAGGCCACGCTGACGATCACCGCCGGCCCCGAGGTGTTCGGCGGCGGGGTCAGCGAGGTGCTGACCATCGACGCCACGACCGGCATGCTGGTCAAGAACGTCTCCACCGTGCCGGGCCTCCCCCGGTCCTTCACGACGTACGAATCCTTCCGCGTGACGACGGCCGACCTGTAGGCCGGCAACTCGAACCCAACAGCTTTCTGCAGACGGGCGTAACGCGCCCAGCGTTCGATAACGGTGCGGGCCACCTGGAGGCGGCCCGCACCGTCGTTCTGTTGTTCGCACGGCCAATGTCTACCCGACAGAAGGCTGCTCACCATGCGGCTGGTACAGACCATGGGGGCATCAGCCGGCATTAACATTCACTTGCCTCGAACTACGGTCCGATTCGGGTCATGGCCGGCAATTCGGCCGACGCGGCGCCCTCCCGGGCGCCTTTCCTCAACTCTGAAGGAGTCGATACGTGCGGAAAGCATTCAGCATGCTCGTGGCGCTGCTGATCATCACCGGCTCCGCGCAGGCCGCGCAGGCGGATGCGGGCCCGGTGACGAGACTGACACTGACGAGCGGGAACAACTTCTACTCAAGAGTCGAGGAGCGCCTGCTGAGCCGAACGGTCACGCTCTCGGCCGGAGAGTCGAGGCACGTACGGGGGCGCCTTGAGGCGACGAGCAGCGTCACGCAGATCGTGGCGATGAACAACACGCTCAAGTGCGTGGACGCGGGCGGCACCGTGGTCGGCACCACCTCAACGTCGTCCCGCAACCACGAGGGCTCGGACACCACGTACTACGCCACGCCTGGGCATCTGCCCATCTACGCCGACCTGCTGTTCACCGCGCCGTCGGCCGGCACCTACACCTGCGGCCTCTACGGATACACGGCCTCCAGCTCGCTCACCGATTACCATCTGACCGCCGTCGCCACCAACACCTGGCTCGAGGTGAGCGACACCAACCAGGTGGGCGCACGCTGGTGGCAGAACCCCTCCTGCAACAGCACCGGGACGTCCAGCACCTGCACCTACGTCGGCGCGGGCACCTCCACGGCCTGGGTGTTCTACAACGACGGCACGCCCGTGTACAAATGGAACGCGCACAGCAACGCCACCAGCGTCCAGGCGCTGGCCAATCTCGAGCTCACCACCTGCTACACGGGTACCGCCTCGTGCAGCAGCAGCGTCGACGCCCACGAGATGCCGCGTGGCACGAACGCTGTGGTGGATGTGCGCTTCGAGATGATCCAGCTGGACACGACGGCGCACACCTGTCGCACGACGAGCACGGCGACGTCCCGCAAGACGATCCGCGACGACGCGCACCACTACGTCGCGAACTTCGCCCTGTCCGGCATCCCGGTCGACCCGACCTGCGGCACCCGTAACTTCATCATGCGGATCTTCGTGCAGCACGTCTCCGGCAACCCGATCAAGATCGACGGCGTACAGAGCACCACGTCGCTCACGAACGGCATCGCCATGAACATTTTCTGACGGGTCGCACAGTCGTACACCGGTCCAGGAGCCCCCGCGTGGGGGCCCTGGACCCGTTCGTGTCTGGACGAATGAAACAAGTCAGACTATGTCGTTTATCAATGCGTGGGACATCGCCGCCGCGATCGGGACTATACGATCACCGCACCATCCGGGCACCTTCCACTAAGGAGGCTCCATGCGTAAAAGCATGGTGTTGCTCTGCTGCCTAGTCACCACGATCGCGGTCACATCGTCCCCCGCTCAGGCGAAGGAGTCTTCGGCCGGGCCGGCCCCGCAACCCGGCTTTGCCGCAGCAGTCGACGTCGAGGCGATGACCGCGCAGTTCCACCGACTGGAAGCCGCTGCCGCCGCGCACCCCGACGGCGCGGGCGGCACCTACTTCGACGAGGTGACCGGTCAACTGGTCGTCCGCCAGGTACAGAACGCCGAAGGTGCCCGGCTTCGCTCCGCGGTCGGCTCCCGCTCGCGACAGGCGGGAGAGGTCCCGGTCCGGTTCGAGACCACTGCGGTACCGATCAAACGGCTGGAAGCCGCAGCCGAGCGGCTGGCAAACAGCCGCGCCTGGGCTGGCTCTCACGCCGCCAGCGTTGACCGTGTGAAGCTGGACCGCCTGGCCGGAGAGGTCGTCATCCACGCTTCCGGGGACGCGGACGCACTCGTCGCCGCCGCCGTCAAGGCGACCGGCGTGACTCCCCGGGTATCGGTCTCGCAGGCCGGGATCACGCCCGCCAGCCGCCGGGTTGACACCATCCCGTACTACGGCGGGTTGGCGATGTTCAACTACAACGTCACCGCTGCGGGAGACAACCCGCGTACCGTGAACGCGTACTGCACGACCGGCTTCCGGATGACTCGCGGGGGAACGAACAGCAACTGGGTGACGACCGCGGGGCACTGCGGTGCCAATGGCACCACCTTCTGGCACAACGGCGGCTGGAACCTCCGCGTCAGCTCGAACTACCTGGCCCTGGGCACGGACGTCTCCATGGTCGCCGGCGAGAACGGGGCCTACTTCAGCCGGTACTCCTGGTTCGGCGAGCGCGACACGTCGACAGCCAACCCGGTCACGGCGAAGCTGACCGGGTGGCCCGCCATCGGCTCCGCCGTCTACATCTCCGGCTCCAACGGCGGCCTGGTGTACGGCAGGGTCACCGACACCGGCAACACCGGATGCACCGGCTCCCCGGTGGTGGAGGTCGACACCGTCACCGGACACGCGCAGGACGGTCCCGTGCTCGGCGGTGACTCGGGCGGGCCGGTGACGAGGTGGAACACCGCCACCTCAGCAACGAACGACCTCGTCGCCGAGGGCAGCGTCACCTGTTCCGACCGTAGCAGTTACGCCGAGTTCGACCCGATCCACCGCATCGAGGCGGCGACGGGCTCCGTCGTCGTGGTCGCCGGCACCTGACAGAAGCTGGTGCGGGCGGTGTGCTGACTGACGCCGCCCGCACACCACCGCGACGTTCTCACCGCCCAACGCCGCGAACGCGCACCCGTGCGCCGGCGCAGGTGCATGTCGTGCCAGCCGTCCGCATGGCGAGCCTCGCTGCGCTTCGCGGGTCGCAGCCAGGTCACTCGACGGCAGGGCAGGCAACCCTCAGGTCACACGTCGGCTTCGAGAGCGAAGGTGTTGCCGTCCGGGTCCTGGAACCACGCGATACGTCCACCTCCGGCCCGCGCGGTGATCCCCTTGGCGTCGTGCTCGAGCTGCTCGTAGCGAACGAACTCGACGCCGGACGAGGAGAGCTCCTCGACAATCTGGTCGATGTCGTCGACGTACCACGTCGCCAGCGTCGCCGGGGTCTTCCCGGCAGTGACCGACTGGTACACGTTCAACGCCGGCCCGCCACCGGAACCATAGACGCGGCTGCCGTCGGCGATGGTGGCGCTGGGGCCGGACCGCAACGCCCGCAGGCCCAGCGCGCCTTCGTAGAAGGCCACGGCCTTCTGAATGTCGGACACGGCGACCGAGGCTCTGAGGTGGTACGCGCTCAAGGGCATGAACCACTCTGGCAGATACCCCACGAATCGTGGCGCCGAACCGACGACCTGTCTCGGGTCCTGGCCTTCGACCAGGCCGTCTTCGCCGGCCAGTTCCAATCCGGCAGCTACGGGGCACTGCACCTGCGCCGGGATACCGCCACGGCCACCGTCGCATCGATCGTGGCCAGCAGGCTCCCGGCTCTACCGGGTCGACATGTTTCACCGGCGAGGCCCAGGCCGCGCGGGCACGATGATCCCCGGCGGGCCGCAGTGCTCATTGGCCAGGGTGTTGCTGGGTCACATCTTTCCCGCCCGGGTCTCTGGCCTCCCCACAACGGCTGGGCCTGCCTCCTGCGGCCAAGCAACGGACTTGCCGGCTGGTGTGCGCCGGTACTGACCTCAGTTGGTGGGGAAGACCGCGCCAGAGCAGCCTGTGGCCAACTCGCCGAACCAGCGGCGATCGTGGCAGAACACCTCGCGGACCGTGAGCCCGGCGGCAGCGGCCACCCCGGTGACCGCCATGGTGTCGAGCCGGGCCCACCGGAACGGTGGCCCGAGGCGTGATCCACCGCCGGCGACCTGGAGGGCAAGTTGGGCTTGACCGCGCCACAGTCCTGGGCCTGGCGGTTCGAGTTCGACGAGCACGGTGCCGCCGGGGCGCAGGAGGTCGTGGCAGCGGCCGAGGAGGGTGACGGGGTTTCCGCCGATGCCGATGTTCCCATCGATCAGTGCCACGTGTGCCCAGCGCCCCTCGGCGGGCAGTGGGGCGAAGACATCTCTGTGGAGGGCGATCGCGCCTCGGGCTCGGGTCAGCCGGACCGCTTGAGCCGAGATGTCGACTCCAACCGCTGTCAGCCCGGCCCGGGTGAGCGCCAGTGTGAGTCGGCCTGGACCGCAGCCCAGGTCGAGCGTCGGACCGGTGCACCGGGCGACGAGTGCGGCCACCGCCGGTTCGGCCGGGCCGTGCCACCGGCGTACCGGCAGGCGGGTGCGCCAACCGTTGTCGCCGTGCACCAGCCAGCGGTCGCCGGTGCGGCGACACAGCGCGCCAGCGAACGCCTCGGTCGGTCTGGGCCGGACGCTGCGGCTCATGGTGCGATCCCGGACGTCAGGCTGCGTTGGACCGCCGCGACCTGACGCGCGAAGCGGCTATCGCCGGGATTCGACGCAGCCACCGCCAGCGCGTCGGCCCACTCGTCGACGTCTCGAAGTGGGTTCAGGCAATCGACGCGCAAGCCCCACTCACGCAAGGCAGCGATGGTGTGGTGTCCGGTCAGTGCGGTGGACATCGGAACCGTGCGCAGCACGGCGGCGTACCGCGGGTCGTGCAGACCCAGAGCCCACCACCCGCCGTCCATGGCGGGGCCGAGGACGGCGTCGCCCAGGCTGAGGCGATGGACGGCTGCGTCGAGTTGCGCGGGGGTCAGCTGCGGCGTGTCCATGCCGATCTGAAACACCGACCGACCAGGGTAGGCGTCAGCCACGTCGGCGTGGGCGTTGGCCAGACGGTCGCCGAGGTCGGTTCCGCGCTGCGGCAAGATCTGCCAGCCGGCGATTGCCGCGGTCAGCTCGGCGGCTTCTTCGGCGTCGGCCAGCCGACCGTGCAGGGCGAGGACGGGTGTCACGCCGGGTGTGGCGCCTACGGTGTCCAGACTGTCCAGTAGCGCTGCGGCGGCGATCCGGGCCGCTTGGAGGTGGCTGGCCGGTGGGCAGAGACGGGTCTTCACCACCCCGGGCACGGGTGCCTTCGCCATCACCAGCAGAACGGTCACCGCGACCGTTCCACCGTGCGCAGGACCCCGGCGAAGTCCCGGGTCGCGCGGAGCGTGCCGCGTAGCGAGCCGGAGACCTTCGACCGGGTGCCGGCGGCGCGGTGCGAGTACCGCACATCGAGCTCCCGGATCCGCCAGCCTGCGGCAGCGGCGCGAATGAGCAGTTCCAACGGGTATCCGAAGGCTCGGTCGGTGACTCCGAGGCCGAGCAGAGCCTCACGGCGGGCCACGCGAATCGGGCTGAGGTCGCGCAGCGGTATGCCCCGGTGCCGCAGCAGCGCCGCGACCAGCGCGGTGCCGGCTCGGGCATGCCACGGCCAGACGCCGGCGGCAACGGGCCGGCGACGACCGACCACCAGATCGGCCGATCCGCTGGCCACCGGAGTGACCAGCGCCGGGAGTTGTGTCGGATCGAAGGAGCCGTCGGCGTCGAGCACACAGACCAGTACGGACTCGGCCGCCTCCAAGCCGGCGTGTACGGCCGCGCCGTAGCCCCGGCACGCTTCGTGGACGACCCGGGCGCCGTGCCGGGCCGCAACCTCCGCTGAGCCGTCCCGGGAGCCGTTGTCCACCACGATCGCCCGGTATCCGGGTGGCAGTGCGGTCAGTACGCCAGGTAGTGCCGCGGCTTCGTCGAGACACGGCAGTACCACGTCGATCGGTGATGGCATACCGGAAACGCTAGGACGCCAAGCCTCCCGGCATGGACGGAATCGGACCATCAGCATCTTCGCCAGCGTCGTTCGCTCATCGAACGGTGGTGTCCTGCCGGTTTCCGCTCCTCAGGGCCGGCGATGGCCGTACCGTCCGCTCGTTATGAAAGTGCTCGCGCCCCTGCGGCGGGGACCGGAACTGCCCGCCCGACGCGTCGACGCCGACCTGGTGGTGCTCGGCGTCGAGGTGGCGTTGGTCGCCGTGGCGGTGGCGGTGGGCGATCGGAAGTGCGTCGTGTAGTGAAAGAGAGTCGTGTTGCATGTTTAGATATCGGTGGTAGCGGTAACAAT
>NZ_JBEYSL010000227.1:0-10394 GCF_040642735.1 Micromonospora sp. NPDC047753
GCCCGGCGTGTGCAGGCCCAGGCCGCCGAACTCGCCGAGCACCGCGATCCGGCTGCTCGACGGTACCGGGGAGTCCGGGCCGAGGTAGACGTGCCAGTCGTCGATGTCGCCGTTGCCGGGGTTGCCGAGCGACTGGCAGCAGTTGTGGCCGCTGTGCGGGTTGACCAGACGGGTCGGGTCCTGGTTCTTGATGTTCTGCGCGACCCGCCGGGTGTCGGCGAGGGACCGCTCGCCCCAGCCCTCGTTGTAGGGCGTGTACGCGATCACAGCGGGTGAGCTGCGGTGCTCGTCGACGATCTCGCGTGCCTCGGCCTCGAACTGCGCCTGCTGGGCGTCGGTGGGGTTGACGTCCTGTGCGGTCAGCGACGGGATGTCCTGCCAGACCAGCAGGCCGAGCCGGTCGGCGTGGTAGAACCAGCGCTGCGGCTCGACCTTGATGTGCTTGCGCACCATGTTGAAGCCCAGGTCCTTGTGTTTCTGCAGGTCGAAGACGAGGGCGGCGTCGGTGGGCGCGGTGTAGAGCCCGTCCGGCCAGAAGCCCTGGTCGAGGGTGCCGACCTGGAACACGAACTGGCCGTTGAGCTTGGGACGCAGCACCCCGTTGACCAGGCCGGTGGTGATCTCCCGCATGCCGAAGTAGTGCGTGGTCCGGTCCACTGTGGCGCCGGCCGCGTTGCGCAGGCTCACCCGCAGGTTGTAGAGGAACGGGTCGTCGGGTGACCAGCGGCGGGCGTTGGGCACCGGCACGCTGAAGTCGGTGAAGGCGCCGGTGGCCGAGCCGACCACTGTGGTGCCGTTCAGCGCCTCGGCGAGCACGCTGTGGCCGCTCACGTCGCCCCGGGTGAAGACCCGGACCCGCACTGTGTTGTTGCCCAGGTTCGGGTAGACGTCCACGCTGCTGATCGAGGCGGCGGGCACCGGCTCCATCCACACCGTCTGCCAGATGCCGGAGCTGGGGGTGTAGAAGATCCCGCTGGGTGTCTTGGTCTGCTTGCCGATGGCGGGCAGGCTGCCGTTCTGCCGGGTGTCGGTGGGGTCCCAGACCTTGACGACGATCTCGTTCGTCCCGGCGGTGAGCTGGGGCGTCACGTCGAAGGTGAAGGCGTCGTAGCCGCCGGTGTGCGCGCCGACGCGGACACCGTTGACCCAGACGGTGCTCTGCCAGTCGACGGCGCCGAAGTGCAGCAGGGTGCGCCGACCCGACCAGTTCGCCGGGATGGTGACGGTGCGTCGATAGAACAGGTAGTTGCGGTTGTCGTTGGCGGCCCGCTGGATGCCGGACAGGGCGCTCTCCACCGGGAACGGCACGTTGACCCGCTCGGGCAGGTTGGTGCCGAACTGCGGCGCGTCGTCGGTCGTCGACTGGCGTAGCTGCCACTCGCCGTTGAGGTTGAGCCAGTCCGGCCGCGTCATCTGGGGTCGCGGGTACTCGGGCAGCGGGGTGCCGGTCAGGGCCTGGCTGGTCCAGGGGGTGGTCAGTGGTGGCGTCTTGGCCGGTGCGGCGTACGCCGGCGAGGCGGGCGCGGTGAGGACGCCGGCGACCAGGGTGAGGATGAGCAGCAGTGGCAGGGCGGGGCGGATGGGGACGTGACGTGTCATGCCGTCTCCGGGGGGCGAGTCGCCGCGGGCGGTGCAGCCAGGCCCGAAGCGCGTGGGTGGTGGGCATCGGGTGGTCATTGACGGGGGACGGGCGTCAGCGACGGATGTCGGTGGGATCTCCACGCGCCAACGGCGGCGAAAAGATTGACATCCATCATCACCTGTATAACGTTATAGAGCCGCGTCGACCCTCCCGTCAATGCCTGTTCATCAATGTCCGGTCGGCTCGCCTGTCGAATTCGCGAAAGGTTGGGGATGGGCGTCAACCTGAAGGACATCGCCCAGCGCGCCGGTGTCTCGCTGGCCACGGTCTCCAACGTGGTGAACGGGTACCGGCCGGTGGGGGAGCGGACCCGACAACGGGTGCAGCAGGCGATCGACGAACTCGGCTACAGCCCCAACCTCGGCGCCCGGCACCTCCGTCGGGGCCGTACCGGCCTGATCGCCCTGGCCGTCCCGGAACTGACCAACCCGTACTTCGCCGAGCTCGCCGAGATCGCCATCTCCGAGGCCGCCGTGCTCGGCTACACGCTCGTCATGGAGAACACCGCAGCCGACCGGGAGGCGGAGTTGGCGCTCCTCGACGGCTCGCGACAGCGCATCATCGACGGCCTGATCCTCAGCCCGGTGCGCATCGGCCGGGAGGAGGTGCTGGCCCGGTCGGCCGGCAGCCCACTCGTGCTGATCGGCGAGGGCGTCTACGACGTGCCACACGACCACATCGCCATCGACAACGTCGCCGCCAGCCACGCGGCGATCCGGCACCTCGTGGCGATCGGCCGCCGCCGGATCGCGTTCATCGGCGCCACGCCGGGAGGTGACCGGCAGTCGGCGCACCTGCGGGTCCGGGGTTACCGGGAGGCCCTGGCGGCCGCCGGTCTGCCGTACCGACAGCGGCTGGTCGCCGGCACCGACGCGTTCGGTCGGCTCGACGGCATGCGCGCCATGCGTGACCTGCTCGCCCTCGGTGATCCGCCGGACGCGGTGTTCGGTTACAACGACCTGGTCGCCATCGGCGCGTTGCGGGCGCTGGCCGAGGCCGGTCACCGGGTGCCCGAGGACGTCGCGGTGGTCGGGATCGACGACATCGAGGAGGGACGGTTCACTGCCCCGACCCTCACCACGATCGCCCCGGACAAGAGGGAGATCGGCCGTCTCGCGGTGCGCCGCCTCGTCGCCCGCATCGAGGGCGCGGAGGTCGCGGGGCCGCTGACCGTGCAGACACCGTTCCGGCTTCTCCGCCGGGAGAGCACCGGCACGCCGGACGCCTGACCACCGGTCGCCGCGCGCCGTGCGAGATCCATACCGCCGGTGGTACGACCCAGAGAGGATGACCCGCTAGATCCATACACCTCAATATGATGACCGCTATCTCGACTGCGGTGCGCTCACGAGGCGTGCCATCCTGATGCGGAGGAATGCATGGTTCGCTGGCGTACCCTCACTGGCCTGCTGGCCACCGCGTTGGCCGCGGTGACCGCGGCCAGCCTCACCCTCACCGCGCCGGCCGCCGCGGCCGACAGCCCCATGACGCCGAACGTCGTCGGTGGCACCCGCGCCGCGCAGGGCGAGTTCCCGTTCATGGTCCGTCTCTCGATGGGCTGCGGCGGGGCGCTGTACAGCCCCCGGCTGGTGCTCACCGCGGCGCACTGCGTGGGCGCGACCGGCACCAACACCAGCATCACCGCGACGCTCGGGACGGTCGACCTCCAGTCGTCCAGCCGGATCACCGTCCGGTCCAACTACGTCTACCGCGCCCCCGGCTACAACGGCGCCGGCCGCGACTGGGCGCTGATCCGGCTGGCCAGCCCCGTCACCGGACTGAGCACGCTGCCGATCGCCAGCACCACCGCGTACGACAGCGGCACCTTCACCGTGGCCGGCTGGGGCGCCGCCCGCGAGGGCGGCAGCCAGCAGCGGTACCTGCTCAAGGCGACAGTGCCCTTCGTCAGCGACTCCACGTGCAACGCCAACTACGGCGGGGATCTCATCCCCGCCCAGGAGATCTGCGCCGGCTATGCCAGCGGCGGCACGGACACCTGCCAGGGCGACTCGGGTGGCCCGATGTTCCGCCGCGACGCCTCCAACGCCTGGATCCAGGTCGGCATCGTCAGCTGGGGCAACGGCTGCGCCCGGCCCAACTACCCGGGTGTCTACACCCAGGTGAGCTACTTCGCCTCGTCCATCGCCTCGGCCGCGGCGAGCCTCGGCGGCTGACCGTACGACGGGACGGCCATCCAGCGCGTTGGTCGCCCCGCCACCGCTCGGGCGGCCCGGACGACACGGTCCGGGCCGCCCGTTCATGCCGTCCGCCCGTCCGGCGGCGAGTGGGCCACCCGACAGAAACGGCGGGCCGTCACTGCGCAGTCGTCCGCAGCGGCGATGATGGGCCGGTGAAGATCCTGTCCATTCAGTCGTCTGTCGCCTACGGCCACGTCGGCAACTCGGCGGCGGCCTTTCCGCTGCAACGCCTCGGGCACGAGGTCTGGCCGGTCCTGACCGTGCACTTCTCCAACCACACCGGGTACGGGGCGTGGCGCGGCCCGCTGCTCCCGGCGGCGGACGTGGCCGAGGTGATCGCGGGCATCGAGGACCGAGGGGTCCTCGGCAGCGCCGACGCGGTGCTCTCCGGCTACCAGGGCGACCCGGCCATGGGCGCGGTGATCCTCGACGCGGTGGCGACGGTGAAGGCGGCCAACCCGGCCGCGGTGTACTGCTGCGACCCGGTGATGGGCGACGCCGGCCGGGGCATGTTCGTCCGGCCGGGGATTCCGGAGTACCTACGGGACACCGTCGTGCCCCGTGCGGACATCATCACGCCGAACCACTTCGAGCTGGACTTCCTCGCCGGTCGCACCACGAACTCGCTCGCCGAGGTGCTGGACGCGGTCGACGTGGTGCGGGCGACCGGGCCACGGCACGTCCTGGTGACCAGCGTGCTCCACGGCGACCTGCCCCCGGACTCGCTGGAGGTGGTGGCGGTCTCCGACGAGGGCGCCTGGGCGGTGACCACGCCGCTGCTGCCGATCAACCCGAACGGTGGGGGCGACGTCACCGCGGCGCTGTACCTCGCCCACCTGTGGACGACCGGCTCACCCGCGACCGCGTTGGAACGCACCATCGCTTCCGTCTACGCCGTGCTCGAGGCGACTCTCGCGGCGGGCACCCGGGAGATCCAGCTGATCGCGGCGCAGGACGTGATCGCCGACCCGCCGGCCCGGTTCGCCGCCCGCCGGCTGCGCTGACGGCGGGTCCCGGACCGGCTGCGTCGCCGGCGGGCGCGGACCGCTGACCGGTGGCGGTCAGCGACCCTCGGGAACGGCCATCTCGCCGAGCAGCGACCAGTCTTCCTGCGGCACCGTGGCGTTCACGATCCGCGGGGTCTCGGCCAGGTACGGCGGCAGGGTCTCCTGGGCCGTGCGGAAATGCGCGGACTGCACGTGGGCCCCGCCGGCCTGGTCGTCGCGGAACGCCTCGACCAGCACGTACTCGGTGGGATCGTCCACGCTGCGGGACCAGTCGAACCACAGGCAGCCCGGCTCCGCCCGGGTCGCCTCGGTGAACTCGGCGGCGATCCGCGGCCACCGGTCGGCGTGCTCGGCCAGGACCCGGAACTTGGCGGTAATGAAGATCATGGCCCCAGGCTACCCAGCCGGGCGGGCACGGGCGACGACCTCCTCGGGTGTCAACGGCGCCTTCGGGTGGTGCGTCAGGCACAGCGGGGTACGAACCTTCACGAACGAGAACCCCTCCCCGGCGGCGTAGAACTCGCCACTGTTGAGCAGGCCGATGTCCGGCAGCCGCCCGCCCTTGGCCTCGGCGAGCTGGCGGGCCGCGTCGATCTGGGCCGGCGCGTTGAGCAGCCCGAAGAACTGCGTCGTCGCGTTGCCGGAGATCTGGTTGTGCAGACCCTTGGGCGCCTGGGTGGCGAAGACCAGCCCGAGCCCGTACTTGCGGGCCTGCGAGGCCAGCGCGATCGAGCTGGCGGTGCAGGCAGTGGTGCCGGTCGAGGGCGCGAGCGTCTGCGCCTCGTCCATCACGAACAGCCCGCCCAGCGGCCGGTCACCGGCGGGGTGCCGCTTGATCCACGCGAAGAGCGCCATCTGCAACTGGTTGACGAAGCTCTGCCGCTCCTGGTCGGAGGTGAGGCCGACGAAGCTGATCACCGAAACCCGGGCCCGCCGCCCCGCCGACGGCGTCAGCAGCAGCCCCGGGTCGGCCGGCGCGCCGACCCCGCCGAAGAGCGGATCGGTGACCATCGCCGCCTTGAGCGCCTCGGCCAACTCCTCGGCGAGCTTCCCGGCACGGGCCAGCCGACTGACCCCCTCGGGCAGATCGGTGAGGAACTCGGTGAAGCCGGGCAGGCCGACCATCCCGCTACGCGCGTACGCCTGGAGTGCCTCGGTGAGCACGGCCTTGCCCTGCTGGGCGAGCCGGCCGGAGCGGTCCACGCCCGCCCGTGGCGCGAGCGCCTCCACGGCGGAGCGGACGGCCTGGTCGAACTCGTCGGGCCAGTCCCGCAGGGAGGTGAAGTCGGGCAGTGGCTGGAAGCTCAGCGGCCGACCGGCGGTGACCCGGGGCGTCCACACCACCACCTCGGTGTGTGCGAGGTAGTCGGCGGCGCGTTCGGCGTCGCCGGGGCCCCAGCCGGCCGGCGGGTCGGGCCACGGGTCGCCGAGCCGGGCCAGGTCGTTGTTGGGATCGAGCACGATCGCGGAGACCCCCTCGCGGGCGCACTCCTCGACCAGCCGGCGGATCAGCACCGTCTTGCCCGAGCCGGACCCGGCGAACACGACGGCGTGGCGACGTAGCGACTCCAGGGGAACCGTGAAGGGGTGAGCGCCGTCGACGGTCCGGCCCAGCCCGACCGCCCGACCGCCCTCGCCGACCACGAGGTCGGCCTGGTCAGCGGGTACGGGCTCGGCCGCCGCACCGGTCGACACATCGGCGGGAGCGTCGGCCTCCGACACCTGCGACGGGTCGGATTCGGGACCACCGGACGGTGGCTCGTCGTCGGGCGTCGGCGGCTGGGCACCGCCGCGCGTTCCGTCGGGCCCGGGCAGGACCGCGCGGAACAGTTCGGTGCCGCTGGCCGGACGGCGGGCCACCAGCCACTCCTGCAGGGTCGTGGACGGTTCGGCCGCCATCACCCGCAGGGCGGCGAAGACCCGCAGGTCCGCCTCCGACACGGCACACCGCAGGCCGCCGGCCGCGTCGAAGCCGGTCAACACCTCGGTCGTACGCTTCCCGGTCGGCCACGGACCGTTGCGCAGCAGGATCAGCCGCCGTTGTGGCAGGTCCCGGTCCAACCCGGCGAGGGTGCAGGCGGCCTTGACCCGGGCGGTGACGGCGATGGCATTGGGGTGCGCGATGGCCCGGAAGCACCAGTGCGCCTCGTTCTCGGTGGCCTCGTCGAGCACCTCGATGAGCCGTCCGTGCAGCGCGGGCTTACGGCCGGGCGGCGGATCGTACTTGTAGGTGGCGCCGGTCGGCGCCTGCTCGGCGATCCAGGCGGCGAGGCCGGCGGCGAGCAGCGGCGGCATGTGTTCGTCCTCGCCCGTCGGGTCGACTGCGGCCGACACGTCCGCGGCCTCGACCAGTTCGGCGAACCGCGCGTCCAACTCGTGCAGGCGGCGCTCGTCCGTCGTCGGATCGGCGGAGGCGCCACGGGCGGTGCTGACGGTCGGCGTCGAGTCGGCGCCGTCGATGAGCCGATCCAGCTCGATCACGTCGTCGCGATCACGGCACCAGGCGATGTGGCGGTCCACCCGGCGGAGCAGGGCGCGTGGCGTCAGGGTGGGTGCGTCGGCGAAGGCGGCGGGGGCGATCGGCCAGGTGGGGTGCGGTGGCCCGAAGTACATTCCCGCGTAGGCGGCGGCGAGGCGCTTCGCCACGATGGCCTGCCCGATCTCCGGGGTGGGGATCCGGTCCGGCAGGTGCGCCGTACGGAAGCGGTCGGCGACCGGGGTGGGCGCGGTGCGGGTCATCAGCACCCAGGTGTCCGGCAGGCACGAGACGACGACGAGCGTGCGGCGGGTGATGTCGCGGAGCTTGAGCAGGCCGTCGGCGATCGGGCCGAGCACCTTGGCCTGGCCGTCCTCCAGACCCTGATGCTGGTTGAGCAGTGAGGTGCTGGTCTGGGCGAACAGCGTGTCGAGCTGGTCGACGGCGATGACAGTGGGGTCCAGGGTCAGGGCCATCAGCCGGGAGATGTCCTGCACGACCTGCTGGGGGGTGCGGATCGCGGCGCTCAGTCCCCACGCCGCCCGTGCGGCCGGGTCACCCGGTTCGGAGATCAGGTGGGCGTAACCGACGTCCTGTGCCTCGAAGTCGATGGCGCCGTGCAGGACGAGCGCCCGAGCGGTGTCCTGGGCGTCCCGCCCGACCTCCCGATCGCGCTCGCGCAGCGCCCAGATGAAGGTGTCGAGGTGCGCACGGGTCACCGGTCGGGTGCCGGCGACCGCGTCGCGCACCTCCACCGGCAGGCCGAGCTGGGGGGTGAGTCGACGCAGGAAGGTCTTCAACTGGGTGCCCCAGCCGACGTGGGGGCGGCCCATCCCCTCCACCAGGGCCAGGGCCACGCTCTCCCAGAACGTCTTGCCACTGACCATGTCGACGAGGAAGAAGTAGCCGCCGTCGCCCTGGATCCGTTCGCGGACCGCCCCGAGCAGGTGCGTCTTGCCGGCGCCCGCGCGGCCCTGCATGGCCACGCCGAGCGGCATGCTCGTGTCGTCGGTGCGGGCCCGCGCCACCCCGCGCAGGATCTCCGCAGCCACCTTCTCGTGCAGCTCCGGCACGTTGTGTGGGCTGGGTCGCCAAACGTCGTCCGGGGTGACCGCCGGGTTGAGACTGACCGCGTCCAGCGCGGCCCGATGGTCCTCCGAGATCATGCCGGGCCGATCGCCAGGGCGTGGTTGTCCTCGTTCCCGATGCGCACGGCCGCAGCCCGGTCCCGTGGGGTCAGTGACTTGGTGTTCGCCACCGGGATGATGCGGACGTCCTCTCGGCCGACCATCGCCCGCAACGCCGCGTCGAGGGCTGCCCGGTCGGTGTCGGCGAGTCGGTCGCGGACGTCGGCGAGGCCGACCCACGCGCCCGGCGCGGTGGCCAGATCCCGGTACGCCGAGCGGACCAGCGTCTCCACCTCCGCCGCGGACACCGGTGCGGCCGTCGCCGCTGTCGTAGTGGGTGCCGGTGCTTCGGGTCGCGGCTCGCTGAGGGAAGCCGTTGCTCCGGTCTGCTTGAAGAAGTCGCCGTGGCTGACCCGGAGCCGGTCCAGCGAACGGTGCAGGTTGGACAGGACGACGAACAGGGACCGGGTCGTCGAGCCACCCGCCTTCGGCGGCGCGGCGGTGTGCAGCTGACGTGCCACCCGCCAGCCCTGCTCGGTCAGCTCGTGGGCGAACGGCCGGTGCGTCCGATCGGTGTCGACCAGGCCCAGGTCGACGAGCTTCGCGTTGTCCTTGCCGGTCAGTGTGAAACCGGCCAGCTCTTTCAGCTCGACGTTGGTGAGTCGGCGTGCCTCGACCATCAGCACCACGAGGGCGTTGATCTGGTTCGGCGTCAGGTGCGGGACGTCCGCCGGGCTCGTCATGATGTCTCATCTCCATGGGGGTGCGTGCCGCCCGCACGTCGCCGGGCCAGAAGCCGACGGATCCCGTCGACCACCGCCGGCGCGTCGGTGAGCACCTGCTCGTTGGTGAAGCGGAGCACGTCCAGCCCGAGGAGTTGCAGCTGCACGTCTCTCCGCCGGTCGTTGGCGAAAGCGATTCGCCCACGATGCTCCGGGCCGTCCACCTCGACCGCAAGACCCTCCGTGGGCCAAAACAGATCCAGACGGTACGCCGCGGCCAGGACGTGCCACTCGAAGGTCTGGTTCCACCGCCGGCCCCGCGCCCAGTCGTGCGGCGCGAGGGCGCGTTCCAACGCCTGTTCGGCGGGGCTGTCACCACGGGGTACGCCGGCGATCGGCGGCCAGGCCAGCACCCTCGACTTCGGCTCGGCGGCGGTGGCCGGGAGCCGTTCGGTAGTGCCGGCGAGACCGCTGAACCGCTCCGGCACCGGCATCGGCACCGCGCGCACCCGGTCGGCGTGGCGCAACGGCCCGCCGGCCAACCACACTGTGAAGCCACCGTGCCGCACGAGCCACTCGGCGGGCGGCCACCAGCGTCCGCTCGGCGTCGGCGTCCAGGTCAGGCAGGGCCACGACCAGCACGCAGCTCTCCCGGTCGTACGCGCCGGAGATCACCCGGGCGAGCCCGGCGGCGCGTACCCCCGGGGCGAAGCGGGACCGGCCGGCGGGGCGGCGCGGGCCGCGCAGCCCTCGCTCGGCGAGGTCGGCCAGGAACGGCCCGAAGTGCCGGGAGCGGGCGGCGGTACGGGCCGCGAGTGCCCGCACCGCCGCCACACTGAGCGCGCCCTCGCTGTCAAGATGGTCGGCCCCCGTCAGCCAGCGGGGGAACATCGCGAGGGCGGCGGTGTCCAGTTGGTCGAGCAGAGTGTCCACGAGGTCACCGAGAGAACCCGTCACAGTGGGCCGGTAGTGCACCATCGCGGGGGCTACCGGGGGTAACGGGTCGAGTGCCACCCGCAGCAGTTCCGGGTCGATGCCCGGCAGGTGACTGACCCGCCCCGTCGGCGGGGCCGCCCACCAGGCCCTGCTGGCGTCGCCGTCGGCGCGGACGGGGTGTGCCATGGCGGCACCCTACGACAGCGACGGGCGCGGCCGGGGACCCCTCGGTGGCGAGAGGCCCCGGTGCGCACCCAGGATCCGGTGCGGGCCTGGGAGGCCGGGC
>NZ_JBEYSL010000228.1:0-10385 GCF_040642735.1 Micromonospora sp. NPDC047753
CTGGTCGTACGGCGACCGTTACTGGGCGCTGATAACCAGGGCCCCGAGCACCCGGTACGGCCCGGTGGACCTGGTCGCCGCGCGATCGATACCCAGCGTCGCCGACGTGGTGTCGGCGATCAGCGGCGCGCACGCCCAGATCGCGTCGGCAGCCGAGCTGTCCATCGGACTGCGGGTGCCGGGCGCGACCCGTGCCCTGGTACGCCGGGCACTGTGGACCGACCGCACCCTGGTCAAGACCCGTGGGCCACGCGGGACCGTGCACCTGCTCGCCGCGGCGGACCTGCCGATGTGGGTCGGGGCGCTGACCGCGTTGCCGGCGCCGTCCTGGGAGCGGAGTGCTGTCCTGCTGACGCCTCGGCAGACCGAGCAGGTCCTCGCGGCCATCGCTGACGCGGTCGCCGAGGCCGACCTGACCACCGCCGAGCTGACCGAGGAGGTCGTCGACCGTACCGGCCCGTGGGCGGGTGACCTGGTCATGGAGGCGTTCCAGGACAAGTGGCCCCGGTGGGTCGCGGCGATGACCGCCGCCACCCGGGGTGGGGTGGTCTGCTTCGGCCCGAATCGCGGCCGGGCGAGCACGTACACCAGCCCGACCCGGTGGCTGCCCGACTTCGCGCCGATGCCCGGTCCCGCCGCCCTGGCCGCCCTCGTCCGCGGCTACCTGCACGCGTACGGGCCGGCCACCCCGGCACAGTTCGCCCGGTGGATGGCGGTGCCCCCGGCGTGGGCGGCGTTGCTGTTCGACTCGCTCGACCTGACCGAGGTGACAGTCGAGGGCACCCGGGCCTGGGTGACCGCCGACGACACCGAATTCCCCGACGACCGGCCGTCCGGGTTGCGGCTGCTGCCGTACTTCGACGCGTATGCGGTCGGCTGCCACCCCCGCGAGCGGCTCTACCCCGGCGCTGCCGCCGAGCGGGCGCTCAACGGTGGCCAGGCCGGCAACTACCCGGTGCTGCTGATGGACGGTGTGGTCGCCGGTGTGTGGCATCAACGCCGATCCGGGCGCTCGATCCACGTCACAGTCGAGCCGCTGCGGACGCTCGGTGCCGCCCGGCAGCGCGCGCTGGGGGAGGAGGTCGAGCGGGTCGGCGAGATCCTGGAGGGGGAGGCGTCGCTGACCATCGGCACCGTCAGTGTCGGCCCGCACGCCTGAGACCACGCCGGCCCACCGCCTGGGCGAGGATGGGGGCGTGCACCCCGAACCGGTCGACCACGCACCCCGGCAGGCGTTCCCCTGGGCGCTCCTACGCCAACGCTGGGAGGACCTCACCTTCCTGCACTGGGCAGTTGCTCCGGAGGTGGTCGCGCCGTTGCTGCCCGCCGGCACTCGTCCGGACACCCTGGACGGGGTCAGCTACGTCGGCCTGATCGGTTTCCGGATGGTCGGGCTGGGCTTCGGCCGTGGCCCGGGGGTGCCGTACTTCGGCACCTTCGCAGAGACCAACGTCCGGCTCTACTCCGTCGACGACGCCGGCCGCCGAGCGGTCGTGTTCCGGTCGCTCGACGCGTCTCGCCTGCTGCCGGTGCTGGTGGCGCGGGCGACGCTGCGTCTGCCGTACCTCTGGTCGTCGATGCGGTTGGATCGCGACGGCGACCGTCGCACCTATCGCTGCCGGCGACGGTGGCCGGGGCCGGCGGGCGCGTCGAGCCGGATGGTGGTGCGGGTGGGGGAGCGGATCGTCGAGCCGACCCCGCTCGAACACTTCGTCACCGCCCGCTGGGGGCTGCACACCCGGGCGTACGGGCGCACGCTGCACCTGCCGAACTGGCATCCGAGCTGGCCGCTGCACCGGGCCGAGGTGCTGCACCTGGATGACGAGTTGGTCGCCGCCGCCGGGCTGCCGGCACCGGTCGGGCCACCGGTGAGCGTGCTCTACTCGCCAGGTGTCGGGGTCAGGTTCGGCCCGCCGGTGGCGGCCCGGCCACGCGGTGCCGGGCCGCCGGAGCGGTACTAGTAGCGGCCACCCTCGGGAGCCGGCAGCGCCTCCAGGTCCGCCAGGTCCTCTGCGCTGAGCCGCACGTCGGCGGCAGCGCAGTTGTCCACCAGGTACTTCGGGGTCTTGGTGCCGGGGATCGGAACGACTCGGTCACCCTGGGCGACCACCCACGCGAGGGCGACCTGCGCGGGGCTGACGCCGGCTCGGTCGGCGATCTCCCGGACCCGGGCGACGATGGCGAGGTTGGCGCGCAGCGCGTCCTGCTGGAAGCGCGGCAGGCCACGCCGGAAGTCGTCGGCGGGCAGGTCGTCGAACGAGGTGAACCGGCCGGCGAGGAAACCGCGACCGAGCGGGGAGAACGGCAGGAAGGCGATGCCCTGCTCGGCGCAGTACGGCAACACCTCGGTCAACGGGTCGCGGGTCCACAGTGACAACTCGGACTGCACCGACGCGACCGGGTGCACCGCCTGGGCCCGCGCGATCTGCGCGACAGTCACCTCGGACAACCCGAGCTGCCGGGCCTTGCCCGCCGCCACGACCTCGGCCATCGCGCCCCAGGACTCCTCGATGGGCACCTCCGGGTCGACCCGGTGCAGCTGGTAGAGGTCGACGTGGTCGGTGCCGAGCCGGCGCAGGCTCTCGTCGATCGCCGCTCGGATGTGCTCCGGGCGACCATTGTTGCCGATCTTCGGTGAGTTGCCGGGGCCGCCGGTGGGGGAGGTGGCCACCAGGCCGACCTTCGTGGCCAGCACGGCCCGCTCCCGGTGCCCGCCGGCAAGCGCCCGCCCGACCAGCTCCTCATTGGTGTACGGCCCGTACACGTCGGACGTGTCGATCAGCGTCGCGCCCAGGTCCAGTGCCTGTCGGATGACGGCGATCGACGTGTCGTCGTCGCGAGGGCCGGTGATGTCGTAGCCGTGGCTCATGCCCATGCAGCCGAGGCCGATGACGCCGACCTCGGGCCCGGTGCTGCCCAGCGTGGTGGTTCGCATGCGCCCCACGCTACGACCGGAGCGGCGGACCCGCACCCGCCGTGGCGGGCACAGCCGCTTCCTGGGGTACGTGACGACACTCACCGGAAGTGGACTCGGGAGTCCGGTACGGTGGACGTTAAGCGGACCCACGAGTCCGGATGTGTCCCACTGTGACCCACGAGGAGCCTCATGAAACCGGTACTGATCAGCGACGCCCTGCGCGCGGTGGTCTTCGAGCCGACGCGCGACCTGACCGCGGCGCTCGACGAGTTCTACGCCCCCGACTACACCCACCGCAGCGACGGCGAGACCCTCGACCGGGCCGGATTCGTCGAGATGGTGACCCAGGTACGGGGTCAGATCGTCAGCGGCACCGTGCGGGTCCTCGACGAGCTGCGCGACGGTCTCCGCTACGCCGAGCGACACGTCTTCGAGATCACCATGGCCGACGGGTCGACCGCCAAGCGGGAGATCGCCATCTTCGGGTCGTACGCCGAGGACGGTCGGTTCCGCCACCTCAGCGAAACGGGCTTCGACCTGCCCGCCTGACCCACCTCGACGACCAGAGACAGGAGAGATCCATGCCCCGCCTTACCGACCCCGACCCGAACGTGATTCCCACCGACGTCCGCGACTTCCTGTCCGCCCTGCCGCCCGATCCGATGGTCAAGATGCTGACCCACTCGGTCGGCACCGTGAAGCTCTTCATCCAGCTCGCGAGGGCGCAGTTCACCTCGTTGGAGCTGCCCGCCCGCTCGCGGGAGTTGGTCATCCTGACAGTGGCCGAGTACGCCGGGTGCGAGTTCGTGGCGGCCCAGCACGGCCCGATATCAGCGGCGGCCGGTGTCGACGAGGACACCCGGAAGATCATCAGCAGCCGGGACATCGACAACCCGGACCTCCCGGCGTACGACCGGACGCTCATCCGGTTCGCCGCCGAGGTGGTGCGGTCACCACGCGTTTCCGACGACCTCTTCGACCAGGTGCGGCACATCCTCAGGGAGCGCGAGATCGTCGAGGTGCTCCAGGTGATCGGCTACTACTGGTCGTTCGGCCGGGTTGCCACGGTGCTCAACGTCGAACTCACCACCGTGTACGGCGACGAGCCGTTGCTGACCGACGAGACCGAGCGGGCAGACTGAGGCCATGACCCCGCCGACGCCGAGCGACCCGGAGACTCCCCATCGGCGTCTGGACGCCCGTCGCAACCAGGAGCGGGTCATCGCCGCCGCCCGGGAGCTCTTCACCGAGCAGGGTCTCCAGGTGACGGTGCCGCAGGTGGCGGAGCGGGCCGGGGTGGGTCGCGCGACGGTCTACCGCAGCTACCCCAGCAAGGAAGACCTGATTGTCGCGGTCGTTCAGCGGCAGTTTCAGGAGTTGGAGCAGCGCATCCGGGCGGCGCTCGACGGCGCCGACGCGTACCGGGAGTGGTGTTCCTTCGTGCCCGACCTGTTCGGACGCCTCGCCCGCGACCGGGTCCTCGCCGACGCGTTCTTCGAGGGCAGGCTGGTGCCCGCCGCGCGCATCCTGGCCCTGATCGGGCAGCTGGTGGCGGCAGCCCGAGCGTCCGGCAGGATCCGCCCGGACGCCGGCGAGCTGGACATCCGGGTGATCCTCTGCGGAGCTGTCCGGCAGCTCATCGTGCTCGACGAGCGCGACCCGGCGGTGTGGCGCCGGTACGCCGACCTCGTGCTCAACGCGCTGCGTCCCTGACGGCCTCGGTCGACACTGGGGGAAAGCTCGGCCGACGTGTCGAGGACGGTGCGCCGGCTTCGACCTTGGGTTGAGGGCCGGAGCAGCCGGCCTCGCCGACGAGCCGACACGGCACGGACCGAGGAGTGGATCGATGACGAAGGTGACGACCGGGGCGACGATGTCGTTGGACGGCTACATCGCGGACGCGTCCCACGGTGGCTTCGAGTACCTCTTCCAGTGGTACGAGAACGGCGACGTCGAGACGCCGACGGCCGACCCCGAGCTGACCTTTCGGACCTCCGCCACGAGCGCCCGGCACCTGCGGACCCTCACCGAGCGGACCGGCGCGCTCGTCGTCGGCCGGCGGCTCTTCGACATCACCAGCGGGTGGGGTGGTCGGCATCCGTTGGACGTACCCGTCGTTGTGGTCACCCACAGCGTGCCGGAGGGCTGGGCAGCCGAGAACGACTCCTTCGTCTTCGTCAGCGACGGCATCGAGAGAGCGATCGCCCGGGCGAAGGCGATCGCCGGGGACAAGGAGGTCGGTGTCAACGGGGGCACCATCGCCGCCCAGGTCGTCGAGGCCGGCCTGCTCGACGAGGTGCACGTCGACCTCGTCCCGGTCCTGCTCGGTGCCGGCGTCCCGCTCTTCGCCGACCTGAAGATCGCCCCACTTCAGCTGGACGGCCCGTTCAGCGTCGTCGAGGGCGACGGCGTCACCCACCTGGCCTACCGGGTACGCCGAGCCTCCTGAGCGCCGCGGGGACCGGCCTGATCGGGGCCGGGCCTGGTGTGGGACGCCGGTGCTGATCCCTCCGACCACTGCTCCCACCTTGCTCCCATAGTCATTGATCGATATCGTGCGCCCAGGCGCCGCCCCGCCTCAGACCACCACCGTCGATCCGAAGCGGGTTCAGCATGCGCGCACTGAGACTTGTCACGACTCTGGCCATCGCCGGCCTGCTCGCCGGGGCGGTGGCGATGGTCGCCACCCCGGCCAGCGCGGCGAGCGCCGTGTTCTCCGTGACCAACAACTGGGGCAACGGCTACCAGGGGCAGGTCACCGTCACCAACAACACCTCCGCCCAGATCACCAGTTGGCGGGTCGAGTTCGACCTGCCGGCCGGCACGAGCATCAACCAGTCGTGGAACGCCGAGCAGACGACCTCAGGCAGCCACCACACCTTCACGAACGTGGTGTGGAACGGCACTCTGGGTGCCGGCGCGTCGACGTCGTTCGGCTTCCTTGCCAACGGCACCGGCACCCCGCTCAACTGCACGGTGAACGGCGCGTCCTGCGGCGGTGGCACGCCCCCGACCACCCCGCCGCCCACCACGCCGCCGCCGACCACCCCGCCACCCACCACGCCGCCGCCGACCACCGGCACGCCGGTCGAGCGGCACGGGCAACTGCGGGTCTGCGGCACCACGATGTGCGACAAGAACGGCGCGCGGGTGCAGCTACGGGGCATCAGCAGCATGTGGCTCAACTGGGAAACCGCCCCGTACGCCGAGAACCTCTCCGCGCTGCGCTGGATGCGGGACAACTGGAACCTCCAGGTGATCCGCGCGGCCATGGGGGTGGAGCCGGCGGGGGCGTACCTCAGCGACCCGAACAAGGCCCGCGCGCAGGTGGAGACCATCATCAACAACGCGGTCACCGCCGGGGTCTACGTGATCGTCGACTGGCACGCGCACGAGGCGCAGAACAACCAGTCCCAGGCGGTGGCGTTCTTCGGTGACCTGGCCCGCCGGTACGGCCACCTGCCCAACGTCATCTGGGAGCCCTACAACGAGCCACTCCAGGTCAGCTGGACCAACGTCATCAAGCCGTACCACCAGGCCGTGGTGTCCGCGATCCGCGCCGCCGACCCGGACAACATCGTCGTGCTCGGCACCCCGACCTGGTCACAGGACGTGGACGTCGCGGCGGCCAGCCCGGTCACCGGCACCAACCTGATGTACACCCTGCACTTCTACTCCTGCACGCACGGGGCGTCGCTGCGCGCCAAGGGCGACGCGGCGATCCGCGCGGGTCTGGCGCTGTTCGTCACGGAGTGGGGGGCCAGCAACGCCGATGGCGGTCTCGACGGCCGGGCCTGCCTGCCGGAGGCGCAGTCCTGGATCGACTGGATGAAGGCGAACGGCGTCTCCTGGACGGCCTGGAAGCTCGACGTCGGCACCGACACCACCAACCTGCTCAGCCCGGGAGCGCCGGTGACCGGTGGGTGGACCAACTACCTGCACGGCCACGCGCCGTTCGTGGTGGCCAACATGAGGTGAACCCGGCGGCTCCTTGACCGGGATTGATCGAATCGAGACTGCAGGTGTCGGGGTGTCCAGGCCGGTGGGACACCCCGACATTCCCGGCTGTCACCACCACCGCGCCGGCCACCGTCGGAGGGTCACTGTGTGAAGGCCCGCCGGTACGCGGTAGGGGTGGTGGCGAAAGCCCGCTGGAAATGCGCGCGGAGGTTTGTCGCCGTGCCCAGGCCGGTACGCCGTGCGACCTCGTCGATGGTGATCCCGCCGTTCTCCAGCAGGGCGCAGGCGGCCCGCAGCCGTTGCTGGATCAGCCACGCGCGTGGGCTCATCCGGAACCGGCTCCGGAAAGTGCGGTGCAGCGTACGGCTGGACATCACACCCTGCCGGGCAAGGTCCGCGACGGTGATCGGGCGGTGCAGGTTGCTGCTCGCCCACGTGATGACCTCGGCCAACTCGTCGTCCTCACCCGGAACGCCGACCGGGATGAACTGGGCCTGACCACCGGCTCGGTGCAGCGGTGTGACCATGTGGCGAGCCCGTTGGATGGCGGCAGCCTGCCCGTGGTCGCGGCCGACGAGATAGAGGCACATGTCCAGACCGGCGGCGAGCCCGGCGCTGGTGATCACCTCACCCTCGTCGATGTACAGCGCACTCGCGTCCACGACGATCCCCGGATGCTCCTGGGCGAGCGCGTCGGCGTGCGCCCAGTGGGTCGTCGCGCGGCGGCCGTCGAGCAGACCGGCCTGGGCCAGCGCGAAGGCGCCGGTGCAGATCGACGCGATGCGGACGCCCCGGCGGTGTGCGTGCCGCAACGCCTCGAGGGCGCGCGGCGGTGCCGGGCCACGACGGAATCCGGGCACGATCACCGTGTCGGCGTCGTCGAGCGCGTCGAGCGTCGCGGCGACGGTCAGCTCCAGGCCCGCGGTGGTGGTGGACACCGAACCACCGTCCACTGCGCACACCGTCATCGCGTACCGGCCGTGGCCCTCATGGCCGAACACCTGCGTCGCGATTGTCAGATCGAAGGCGACAACCCGGGGTAGGGCGAGGACGACGACCCGATGCTTGGCGGGATGCTTACGCATGGTGGCAAGGATGCCACTCGCCGCCGCCCGGTCGGCAGGAGATCCTGGGCCGTATGCGGATCGAGATCGTGGTGTTCGACGGCTTCGACGAACTGGACGTCTTCGGACCGTTCGAGGTGTTGTCGATGGCTGGCTTCGACGTGGCGCTGGTCGCGGTCGAACGATCGGGGCTGGTCACCAGCATGCGTGGTGTCCAACTCCAGGTGCCCGAGCTGCTGGGTCAGGCAGACGGCGTGATCGTCCCAGGTGGCGGTTGGCTGAACCGGGCACCCGAGGGTGCCTGGGCGCAGGCGCAGCGGGGTGTGCTGCCGGCGAAGCTGGCCGCAGTGGCGGCATCGGCGCAGTGGATGGCGTCGGTGTGCACCGGCGCGCTGTTGCTCGCCGCCGCCGACCTGCTGACCGGCCGGCGGGCGACCACCAACCGCAACGCGTACGACGAGTTGCGCGCCCACGACGTCACCGTCGTCGACGAGCGGGTGGTCGACGACGGTGACCGGGTCACCGCTGGCGCGCTGTCGGCCGGCCTCGATCTGGGGCTGTGGCTCACCGAACGGGAACTGGGCGCCGCCACCGCCAACCGGGTCGCCGCGACCATCGAGTACCGGGCCGCGCAGCGCTGAGCAGCGCGGGCAGAACGGGCGCGTCACCTTAACGCGCCGGAAACACCCCCGGTACCAACCCTGGGAACGCTCGTCGGACAGCCAGACCACCGACACGCGAACCGGGGTGACCATGGCCGACAACACCACGAACGCGCCGACGTACGACGAGCCGGTCAGCCGGTCCGGCAACGGCCGGACGCTGCCCGCTCCCCGTCCGAATCCGGTCCTGTCGCTGGACGACGGTGACCCGGCGGACCTGGCCACGATCGGGGTGGAGGAGGAGTTCCACGTCGTCGATCTGCACACCCGGGAGTTGGTGCCCCGTGCCGGGGAGTTGCTCGACCGGTTGCCGGCGGCCTCGTTCACCGCCGAGTTGCACCGCAGCGTGGTGGAGACCAACACCGCGGTCTGCCGCACCCTGGACGAGATCCGCGCCGAGCTGACCGGGCTGCGTCAGGCGGCCGTCCAGGTCGCCGACCGGGCCGGTCTGGGCATCGTGGCGGCCGGTACGGTGCCGCTGCGCGCCGACGGCGACCCCAGCGTCACCCCCACCTCCCGCTACCGGCGGATGCTCGACGAGTACCAGATGCTCGCCCGGGAGCAGTTGATCTGCGGAGCGCAGGTGCACGTCGGCGTCTCCGACCGCGACCTGGCGGTGGCGGTCACCCGCCGGGTCCAGCCGTGGCTGCCGGTGCTGCTGGCCCTCTCCACCAGCTCGCCGTACTGGATGGGTCAGGACAGCGGTTACGCCAGCGTGCGGTCCCTGGTCTGGCAGCGGTGGCCCACCGCCGGTGACCCGGGCGAGGTGACCAGCGCCGCGGACCACGAGGCGCTGGTCGCCGAGCTGATTTCCTCCGAGACCATCACCGACCCCGCCATGATCTATTTCGACGTTCGGCCGTCGGCGCACGTGCCCACAGTGGAGCTGCGGATCACCGACGCCAACGCCGATGTGGAAACCATCGTCCTGCTCACCGGTCTGTTCCGGGCGCTCGTCCGACGGGAGGTCGCCGCCCTGCGCGCCGGGGTGGAGCGTACGGCCGTGCGACCACCGGTGCTGCGCGCCGCCGTGTGGCGGGCGGCCCGCTCCGGGTTGGAAGGTGACCTGCTCGACCTGCCCCGGTCGGCCCGACCGGTGCCGGCCGTCCGGGCGGTAGGCCGCCTGGTGAGCGACCTGCGCCCACAGTTGGAGGCGACCGGGGACTGGGAGCAGGTCAGCGAGCTGACCCGGTACGCGCTGGAACGCGGCAGCTCCGCCGCCCGGCAGCGGCGGGCGTACGAACGACGGGGCCGGTTGGCCGACGTGGTCGACCTGCTGCTCGACGAGACCCGGGGCCGGGTCCGCGGCCCGCTGCCGGGTACGCCGACGCCGCCGGCGCTGCCCACGTACGCCGACGCCGGCGACGAGGTCTTCGGACCGGCCGGACCGCAACCGGCGTACGCCCCGATGCTCGCTGCCCTACGCCAACTCGGCGCCGGGGCCCTGCGTCGCCGCGAACACGACCGGGACGAGGAGCAGCGGGCCCGGGGCGTGACGTTCAGCGTTGCCGGCGAGGCGAGCACCCGGCTCTTCCCGGTGGACCTGGTGCCCCGGGTGGTGCCCGCCGCCGACTGGCGGACCCTGCGTACCGGCCTGGTGCAACGCGCCCGCGCCCTCGACGCCTTCCTGCGCGACGTCTACGCCGACCGGGCGGTGGTGGCCGACGGAGTGGTGCCGGCGTGGGTGGTGGAGTCCTCACCCGGCCTGCGCCCGACCGGGGCGCTGATGGGCCGGCGGGGTACCCGCCCACTCGCCGTGGTCCGCGCCGCCCTCACCGTGGC
>NZ_JBEYSL010000229.1:0-10236 GCF_040642735.1 Micromonospora sp. NPDC047753
GCTCCTGCTGTTCGGCCCGGATCGCGTCCGCGCTGCGGCTGCCGCCGTACGGGAGGGTGGCCCGGATGTCCTCGCCCCGGGCACCGAAGACGACGCTGGACACGTGCAGTCTGGTGGTCCAGCTGTCGTTGCGGGCTATCCGGATCCGGAAGGTCATTCCGGTGTCGTCGACCTGCGCCGGCGCGGTGGTGCTGACCACCATCTCCCGGTGGAACGCCTCCCGCCGGTAGGACAGCCGCAATTCGTTCTCGGCGACCGTGATCGTGGTCCGGCCCCGCTTCTGCCGAGAGTTCTTGATCTCGAACAGGTCGGCGAAATCGGCCCCGATCTCGATCCGGAGGGTGCACTCGACCTCCGCGCCGAGGTGGTTCAGCACTGTCAGTTCCTCCTCGAAGCTGCCCACTATCGCCCGGCTGCGGATCACCGACGCCTTGGCGTCCAGATAGTGCGTGGGTTCGCCGGGGGCGAGGAAGAACCGGGTGCGGTACGACTCGGCATCGTCGACGGAGAGGGCGTGCAGCCGTTCGCCGTCCAGGGTGAGCACCCACGTGGACAGGAAGCGGGTGTCGAAGGAGAACAGCCCGGTGGGGAAGTCGTAGGACGGTTCGATGTCGCCACGCCGGTCGCTGACCAGGAAGGTGTTGCCGTCCAGGATGCTGACGAGGTCCTTCATCGAAGTCGCCCGGCTGCTCGGCGGGCCGTTTCGCGGGGGTCGCGGGTGCCGGGCGGGTCCGGAAAGAACCGGCGGAAGGCGAGGAAGAGCACCACGTTCCCGCTGAACGTGCTCTCGTTGCGCAGCACCGCCGCGACCCCCTGGGCCTCGCCGCGGATCAGCCGGTCGAAGAGGTCGGCGCTGCTGTACCAGATCGCGTCGGCCGGCCCACGCCCTCGGGTGACCTGCACCGACCCGGGTCGCATCCGGACCAGCCAGTGTTCGGTGCGGTGGTCGTCGCCGAGGTCGATCTGGAGGGTGCCGTCGGCCAGGCCGCCCAGAACCTCGGCTGCGCGCGACGGCAGTGTCTCGAAGAACCTCTCCGCCGCCTCGGTCACATCCGAATCGTAGGCAGCCGTCCGAGATGTCGGGTCGGTATCGGCACTCCGCTCGGATCGACAGGCCGCCGCCGTGCGGTCAGTAGACGAGCGCCTGCGCGCCCTCGGCCAACGCCTCCTCGACGAAAACCGCTGCACCGGCGATCCGGACGCCGGGGAGTACGTCGTCCGGGCCGATCTCCCGACGGGCCGCGCACTGCGTGCAGGCGGTCACCCGGCCGCTGGTCAGGATGACGTGCAACAACTCGGCCAGGGGCGCGGAGTGCGGCAGGTCGAACTGCTGGGCGCGACCGGGCAGCGCGAACCAGGTGGACTCACCGGTCAGCCAGAGCGAGACGTCCACCCCGGCCGCTACCGCCGTCGCGGCGACGGTGAATGCCTGCGCGCACCGCTCCGGGGCGTCCGCCCCCGCGGTGGCCTTCACGACGAGATTGCGGGCCATGTGGCCCAGCATAGGATGGCCGGGATGGTTACCGAGATCGGGTTTGTCAGCCTGCTGGTCGCTGGCCTGGGCGGGCTCGCCGGTGGCCTGGTCTACCTTGCCGTACGCATTTCGAGAGGACGCTGGTGACGCTGATGAGCGAGAACCCGCTGCAGCCGCCGTGGCTGAACGCGCCGCCGGTCGAGGAGTACCCGTTCGAGGAGAGCCACGACCTGCGGGTCGGGCCGAAGCTGCACCCCGCGCTGGACGCCCTGCTGCCGTACATCGGTCTGTGGCGCGGTCGGGGCAAGGGCGGCTTCCCCACCATCGAGGACTTCGACTACGCGCAGGAAATTCGGATCAGCCACGACGGCCGACCGTTCCTGCACTACGAGTCGCGTGCGTGGATCCTCGACGAGCAGAGCAAGCCGGTCCGTCCGGCCGGCCGCGAGGTGGGCTGGTGGCGACCGGTGCTGGTGGACGGGCGGGCGACCGACGAGCTGGAGGCGCTGATCACCACCCCGACCGGGGTGATGGAGCTGCACCTGGGCAAGCGCACCGGCACGCAGCTCGAGTTCGCCACCGACGCGGTGATCCGGACTCCGACCGCCAAGGAGGTCACCGGCGGGCACCGGCTCTTCGGCATCGTCGAGGGTGCGCTGCTCTACGCCCAGGAGATGGCCGCCATGGGGCACGGGCTCAGTCCGCACCTCTCCGCCCGACTCGTCCGGGTCGGCGGCTGACCGCTACCCGACGGGGAAGCCCAGCAGTGAGTGCAGGGCGGGGGTGCGCGGGCAAGGGTTCCGGCGCACCCCGTCCAGCATTCGGATTTCGGCGAGCCCGCGCACGGACGAGCTGAACCAGACCCCGTCGGCGGCGTGCAGCTCGGCTGGCGTGACCATCCGTTCGGCGGCGTCCAGGCCCAGCTCGTGAGCATGGGCGAGCAGCCAGGCCGCTGTCGTGCCGGGCAGGATGCCGGTGGTCGCGGCCGGCACGGTGCAGAGCGTGCCCGCGGTGAGCCACACCACGTTCGCGATCGGCCCCTCCAGGGCGTACCCGTCGGAGGAGACCCAGAGCACGTCGTCCACGCCGGCCCGCTGTGCCCAGCGGCGGGCGGCGCTGTTGACCGCGTACGACGTGGATTTGATCCCGGCCGGTAACCAGTCGAGCCCGGTACGCGCGTCGGCGGGCACCCCCAACGGCAGGGTGGCCACTGTGATCCCGTTCCGCCGGGCCGCCCGCGACGACGCCGGCACCTCGGTCAGCGTGGCGTAGACGGTCGGCGGGCCGCCGGCCTCGGAGCCCCGGGTGCAGACCAGTCGTAGCGCGCCCTCCACCGGTGCGGGCCAGCCCGCACGCACCGTGTCGAGGAGGTCGATGAGCGCGTCGGCGGGGGGCAGGTCCAGGTCGACGGCCGCCGCGGCCGTGGTCATTCGGGCCAGGTGCTCGTCGCGCAACCACGGCCGGCCCTGGCGCAGGTGCATGGACTCGAAGAGCCCGTCGCCGCGCAGAACGCCCAGGTCGTCGCCGCGGAGCACGGGCTCGTCGGTCGCGATGAGGCCCTGCCCGAGCACGGCGATCCGCGGGCTCGGCGCAGCCGGGACATTGCCGACGGACGACGTCACCATGACCGCGAGCGTAGCGGTGATCGATCGCGGTGCGGGGAACAGCCTGGTGGCCGAACTATGATCGGAGCGTGTCCGAATCCTCCCTCGCGGAAATGCTGCGGGCCCGTGGGCTGCGGCTGACGGCCCAGCGGCAGCTCGTTCTCCAGGCGGTGCTCGATCTGGGCCACGCCACTCCGGAGCAGGTGCACACCGCAGTCCGGGAGGTGGCCGCCGGCGTCAACATCACCACCATCTACCGCACGCTCGAGCTGCTGGAACGGCTCGGCCTGGTCACCCACACGCACCTGTCGCACGGCTCGCCGACCTATCACGCCGCCGGTGAGCACCAACACGTCCACCTGGTCTGCCAGGAGTGTGGCGCGATCGACGAGATCGATCCGGAGCTGCTCCGCCCGCTCGCCGACCAGTTGGCCGCGCAGCGCGGGTTCCGGGTGGACATCGGGCACGTGTCACTCTTCGGCGTCTGCGTACGCTGCGAGAACGGGGACGAAAAATGATCGACATCGCGGGCGCGGTGGCCGTCGAGAGCATCGACGAGGCCAGCCGTGACCAGCCAGATCCGGCGCACGTCGCGGCCGGTGTGCGGGGGGTGGCCGCGCACTACGGCGACCCGCTGCGCGAGCAGCGCACCCTCGACACCGCTGTCGGTCTGGTCGACAGGTCGCACCGGGGGGTCATCGCGGTGCCCGGGGAAGAGCGGGCCAGCTGGCTGCACACTGTCACCTCGCAGCACCTGACCGCGCTCTCCGCAGGCGAGGGCACCGAGTTGCTGGTGCTGTCCCCGCACGGCCACGTCGAGCAGCACGCCATGGTCGCCGAGGACGGCGAGACCGCCTGGCTCGACACCGAGCCCGGTGCGACGGAGGGTCTGCTGACCTACCTGGAGAAGATGCGGTTCTTCAGCAAGGTCGAGCCACGCGACGCGACGGCCGAGCGCGCGCTGTTGTCGCTGGTGGGGCCGGCGGCCATGGAGGCGCTCGGCTCGCTCGGCGTGACCGGGCTCGCCGCACCGGACGTGGTCGCGGTGCCGGGTCCGAAGTTCCCGCACGGTGCCGTGCCACCACGGGCGAGCGCGCGGTACGACGTACGACCGCTGCCGATCGGCGGCTGGGCCCGACGTGGTCCGCTCGGGGTGGACCTGCTGGTGCCCCGGTCGGCGATGGACCAGGTGGTGGCGGAGTTGCGCGGCGCCGGCGTCCCGCTCGCGGGGCTGTGGGCGTACGAGGCGATCCGGGTGGCCGCCCGGCAGCCCCGGGTCGGGGTGGACACCGACCACCGGACCATCCCGGCCGAGGTCGACCTGATCGCCCCGGCGGTGCATCTGGACAAGGGTTGCTACCGGGGGCAGGAGACGGTGGCGCGGGTGCACAACATGGGCCGGCCGCCGCGTCGCCTCGTACTGCTGCATCTGGACGGGGTGACCACCGATCAGCCGCCGGTGGCCGGTACGCCGGTGACGCTCGATGGCCGGGCGGTCGGCTTCGTCGGCACCGCCGTGCTGCACCACGAGCTGGGCCAGGTCGCGCTCGCGGTCCTGAAGCGGAACGTCCCGGACGACGCCGCCTTGCTGATCGGCGAGACCGCAGCGGCGATCGACCCCTCCTGACCGGGCCGTCTAGGATCGCCGGCATGACGACAGGGACGTTGATCACGGTGGCCCCGACCGGCGCTGAGTCGGCCAAGGCGGAGGTGCCGGCGCTGCCGGTGACCCTCGACGAGTTGCTGCTCACCGCCAAGGAGTGCGAGGCGCTCGGCGCCGCCGTGATCCACGTCCACATCCGCGACGACGAGGCCCGACCGACGCTCGACCCGGTGCGGCTGGCCGACACCGTGGCGGCGCTGCGGGAGAGCACGGACCTGATCGTGCAGCTCTCCTCCGGTGGCGCGGTGACCGACCCGGAGGCCGCCCGACTCGCCGTGCTCGACGCCCGTCCGGACATGGCCTCCTGCACCATGGGCACTGTCAACTTCGGCGACGACGTCTTCCTCAACCGCTGGGAGTTCATCGTCGACCTGCACACCCGGATGCAGGAACGCGGGATCGTGCCGGAGTACGAGATCTTCGACCTCGGCCACCTGTCCGCGTTGCAGCGGTTGCTCGGCAAGTACGGGCTGCCGGCCGGTGGGCACGTGCACGTCGACTTCGTGATGGGCGTGCCGGGCGGGATGCCGGGCACCACCGAGACCCTCGTCGCGGCCCACCGGATGCTGCGGGACCTGCCCGAGGGCACCACCTTCTCGGCCACCGGCGTCGGCCGCAGCACGATCCCGGTGATGCTGGCCGCTCTGTCGACCGGCGGGCACCTGCGGGTCGGCATGGAGGACACCGTGACGTACGCCAAGGGCCGTCCGGTGGAGTCGAACATGCAACTGGTGGCCCGCGCGGTGGGTTTCGCCCAGCTCGCCCAGCGCCCGCCATTGACCACCACCGAGGCTCGCGAACTGCTCGGGCTGTAAGGCCGGGTCTGTCCCGCGCCCCTGTCACCCGGGCGGTGGACCTCCTGGTCACCCCGCCGCCGGGCACCCCCGGACCGTCGGTACCGTCCAGCGCGTGACGAAGACGTACGAGGGTGGCGCGCCGCTCGCCGAGGTGGTCCGGTCCGGGTTCGTGGAGGGTGCGCACCGCGGCTCGGTGGTGGTGCTTGACGCCGCCGGTGTCGCGGTGGCGTCCGCCGGGGACGTGACCTCGCCGATCTTTCCCCGCTCGGCCAGCAAGCCGATGCAGACGATCGGGATGCTCCGGGCCGGCCTGGCCCTGACCGACCCGGCCGACGTGGCGCTGGTCTCGGCGAGCCACGCCGGTGAGGAGTTCCACCTGGCTCGGGTCGGTGCGCTGCTGGAGCGCGCCGGGCTGGACGCGTCGGCGCTGCACTGCCCGCCCGACCTGCCGGTGGGGGCCGCGGCCCGGGAGGCGGTGCTCCGGGCCGGTGGCGGCCCGACCCGGGTGCAGATGAACTGCTCCGGCAAGCACAGCGGGATGCTGCTGACCTGCGAGGCCGCCGGATGGTCGCGGGAAGGCTACTGGCGACCGGAGCACCCGCTTCAGCAGCGGCTGCGGGCCGCCATCGAGGAGTTCACCGGCGAGCAGGCGGCGGCGGTGGGGGTCGACGGTTGCGGTGCGCCGGTCCTCGCGGTGTCGCTGGCCGGTCTGGCCGGGGCGTACCTGCGGCTGGTCGACGCCGAGCCCGGCTCGGTGCCGCGCACGGTGGCCGACGCGATGCGGGCGTACCCGGAGATCGTGGGTGGCACCCAGGCCGACGACACCCGGCTGATGCGTGGTGTCCCGGGTGCGCTGGCCAAGGTCGGTGCCGAGGGCGTGATCGCCGTGGCGCTGCCGGGCGTCGGCGCCGTCGCGTTGAAGATCGACGACGGCGCCGACCGGGCCCGGATGCCGGTACTGGTCTCCGCGCTGCGCCGGCTCGGCGTGGACGCTCCGGTGCTGACCGAGTACGCCGAGGTGCCGCTCTTCGGTGGTGGGGTACCGGTCGGGGCGGTCCGTCCGCTCTGGTGAGCGCGCTCTAGCTCAGGAAGTCGAGCAGCGCGGCGTTGACCGGCTCCGGGCGCTCCAGCGGCAGCAGGTGGGCCGCGTCCGGCACGTCGGGCAGTCGTACCGCGCCGGGGACCTCGGCGGCGATCCGGTCGGCGAGCCGACTGATGTCCGGCACGTCGGCGGTGCCGGCGGTGACCAGGACGGGGATCTTCAGCTCACCGAGACGACCGATCGCCGGTGGCGACAGCTCTCCCACCTCGACCGCGCCGAGCGCCAGCTCCGCGGCGAGGGCACGTTGGTCCATCTCCTGCGCGAACGCGACCAGCTCCGGGTCGACGTCCTCCGGCTGGCGTCGCGGGCCGACCACCCAGAACCGCACCTCACCGGCCGCACCGGCGGCGAAGTCGTCCGGGTCGACCTCGCCGACCAGGTCGTCCCAGAGGTCGTTCGCCTCGTCGGACCACTCGTTTCCGGAGACCGCCGTGTCGAACAGCGCGAGCGCGCTCACCCGGTCGGGGTGGGCCAGCGCGGTGTCGATGGCGACCGCCCCACCGAAGGAGCAGCCGACCAGGGCGGCCCGGGGCAGGTCGAGCGCGTCCAGCAGCCCGGCCACGTCGTCGTGGTGCGTGAACGGGGTCGGCGGGAGCTCGGAGTCTCCGTAGCCGCGCAGGTCCGGCACGATCACCCGGTGCCGGGCGGCGAGCGCGGACACCTGCCCCCGCCACATCCGCCGGTCGGCGATTCCGGCGTGCAGCAGGACGACGGGCGAACCGGTGCCGGCCTCGTCGTACGCGATGCTTGCTCCATTGACTGTGATCTTGTCCACGGACGGACCGTACGGATCGGTCGAGCGGCGCGCAAACGCGATCCTGAGACCTTGCTAACTATGGCTAGCGTTTTGCTTGCAACAGCTAGCGCGGGCGGTTAGCGTCGCTGCCATGGCCACACCCAAGGACCTTCCCGACGTCGGCGGGTTCATCCGCGATCTTCGGCGCAACGCCAAGATCTCGCTACGGCAGCTCGCCGAGCAGGCGGGGGTCAGCAACCCGTACCTCAGCCAGATCGAGCGCGGCCTGCGCAGGCCCAGCGCCGAGGTGCTCCAGCAACTGGCGAGCGCGCTGCGGGTCTCCACGCCGGCGATGTACCTGCGCGCCGGTCTGCTCGACGACAAGGAAGGCCACGGGGTGCTCGCCGCCATCGCCGTGGACGCCGACCTGACGATGGCGCAGAAGCAGTCGCTCAGTCAGATCTACGAGACGTTCCGCCGGGAGAACACCCGGCTGGCCGAGGCCCAGGCCGAAGCCGAGACGGCGCAGGCCGACCAGCCCGCCGACCAGCCCGCCAGCCAGGCCGCGGACCTGGCCAATGTGGCCGCCACCGGCCCCACCACCGTCGGCGGCACCCCGACCGAGGCCGTGCTCGAGTCGGTCGCCGTCACCGAGGCGGGCACCGCCCCCGCCCCGGGCAGCACCAGCATCCCCCAGAAGAAGAAGGCCGCCGAGGCGGCCGAAGAGGAGACGTCATGAGCGAGCCGAAGACCAACCGCATCCCCGCCCCGATCTACGCCGCTGCCGGCGCCGGTGAGCTGGCCATCGAGCAGTTGCGCAAGCTGCCGGCCGTGGTCGGCGTCCTCAGCACCCGGGTCGTCGCCGACCTGGGCGGCCGGGCCGTGCTGACCGGCTTCGAGCTGAAGCAGAAGGCCACCGAGACGCTGCGCACCGCCAACGAGACCGCCGACCTGGCGAAGCTGCGCGAGGCCGCCGACATCGACAAGCTGCGCGCCGCCGCGACCCGCAACGCCGCCCTGGTGGTCGCGGGCGCCCAGGTCGCCCAGGAGCGCGCGTTCGCGGCGTACGGCGCGCTGGTCGCCCGGGGCGAGCGGGTCGTCGGTGCCGGCGTGCTGGAGGCCGCCGAGACGGTCAACGCCGACATCGAGGCCACCGAGGCCGTGACGCCGGCCGCCACCCCCGCGGCTGCCGCCACCCCCACCGCTGCGGCCCCCACCGACGCGCCGACCCCGGCCGACGTGGCGGAGATCGCCGAGGCCAAGCCGGCCACCGTCAATAAGGCCGCCCGCGCGCCGAAGGCCGCCAAGCCGGTCGAGGCCCCGTCGGCGAAGCTTCCCCGGGCCACCAAGCGGACCCGTCCGGCAGCCGAGTAGTTCACCGTGGCCGCGACCCCGGTGGCGTCCTTGTCGGACGTAGCCGGGGTCGTGGACATAAACTGGCCGGCATGGCCAACGCCGCGCCGATCTTCGCCTTCGCCGTCCGTGAAGTGATCCAGCTGATCCTGCTCGTCTTCGCGCTGATCGTTCAGGGCGTCGCCCTGGTGCACGCGATCACGCAGCGCTCCGACGCCTTCCCCGCCATCGGGACGCTGCCCAAGGGCGGCTGGATCGCCATCCTGGCGGTCTGCCTCGTGCTCACCCTGCTCGGCTTCGGTCCGATCAGTCTCTTCGGACTGGTCGGCATCGCCGCCGGTCTGATCTACCTGCTCGATGTCCGAATTGGCCTCCGCGAACTCGGTGACGGCAAAGGGTTCTGGTGAGAGGTTTTCGCTGGCCGCCCCCACCCGACAGCGGGCCCCGCACCTGGGGTCCCGGGCCGGGTGGGCCGCGTACCGGCCGGCCGGCGCTGCCGGAGCCGGAGACCGAGCTGATCACCACCCCGCACGGTGTACGGCTGGAACGGCTGGTCACCGGCACCGGTGATCCGGTCACCGTGTTCGCGCACGGGTTGGGCAACGGCATCGCCACCACCCGACCGTTCGGCAGTGGGGTGAACGGTCGCAAGGTGTTCTTCCAGTTCCGTGGGCACGGCCGTTCCGAAGCCCCGGACGGGCCATGGGACTATCTGGACCTGGCCCGGGATCTGCGGGCGATCGCCGACCTTGGCGGCGCCAGCCGGGCGTTCGGCGCGAGTCTCGGCGCGGGTGCCCTCTGCCGACTCCTCGTGGAGAGCCCGGAGCGCTTCGACAAGCTGGTCTTCTTCCTGCCGGCGGTCCTCGACGAGCCACGCGGGCCGGCCGCCCGGGAGCGCATCACCGACCTCCTGGAAGCGGTGGAGAGCGGGGATGCCTCGGCGGTCGCCGACATCGTCACGCTGGAGTTGCCCCCGGCTGTGCGTAACACCCCGGCCGGCTGGGCCTACCTGCGACAACGGCTCGACCAACTGCTCCGCGACGGTCTCGCCGACGGTCTGGCCACGCTCACCGACCAGACACCGCTGCGCCAGATCGGTGACCTGACGGCGGTCACCGCACCGGCGCTGGTGATCGGTTGCGCGGGCGACGACCTGCACCCGGTCGAGGTCGCCGAGCGGCTCGCCGTGGCGCTTCCCCAGGCCACCCTGCACGTGTACGACCGGCCCGGCGTGCTCTGGTCGGAACGCGCCGATCTGCGGGACCGCATCTCCGGCTTCCTGAACGAGTAACCTGCCCTGTCATGGGCGTCACACAGCACGGCCGGACGCACCGGCTGGACCTTGCCGACCCGACCCTGCGCGAATGGACGTGCACGGTCCTGCACTCCGATGCCGAGCAGGGCATCGTGTTGGACCGTTCGGCGTTCTACCCGGGCGGTGGTGGCCAACCACCCGACCACGGTGTGCTGCTCTGGCAGGGCGTGCAGACCCGGATCGTCGGCACTC
>NZ_JBEYSL010000230.1:0-10187 GCF_040642735.1 Micromonospora sp. NPDC047753
GTCGGGTCCAGCACCGGTACGCACAGTTCGGCGGTCACGTCCGGGCGTACCGGCAGGAGTGCGGGCGCGGCCGGGGCGAGCACGGCCGGGGCGACCAGACCCGCCGCCGCGCCGAAAAGGAGAGATCTGCGCTTCATGCCGCCATCCTGACAGTCGAACCGGCGCACGGTCTGCCCCGCTCGAACGTTTCGCGGGCCGGGTCAGGACCGGGTCCGCAACTACCCGGCCCTGACCCTCGGCCGTCCGGCAGGGAAGCGGACAGCTCCAGCACCCCGCCGCGCGGGCGTGACACGACGCCACACGCCGGAACGGGGCGAGCCAGCCACTTTCGCACTCAGCTCCACGGTGCCCACCAGCCGAACGCCGACGCGCCCCGACACACCCCGAAGGGCCGGCAGCGCCGAGCCAGGTTAGGCGCGCTCCGACCGGCCGGACAAGCCGCGTCGGACGACCGGCGGCAGGAGTGATCCCACGCTGAAAATCGGGCAGATTCGCGTAACGCGACCATGATCGCCGACGCTGTTGGGCTTCGGTACGGTCAGAAGTGGCGCAGCAGGTCCCGGAACGCGGCGAGCCGCAGCACCCCGCCGTCGGTCGGGTCCAGCTCGTCGTCCTCCAGGACCCAGGTGTTCTCGTTCGGAATGAACACCGCGTTCAACCCGGCGGCCCGCGCCGGCAGGATGTCGGACTTCGGGGAGTTCCCGATCATCCACGCGCCGTCCGGCGCGAAGCCGTGCTCCCGAGTGAGCCACCGGTACGTGTCGACGTTCTTCTCGGCGACGATGTGCGCCGCCCCGAAGTGGTGCAGCAGGCCGCAGGCGTCCAGCTTGCGCTGCTGCTCCTCGCGGTCGCCCTTGGTGAGCAGCAGCAACTCGTGCCGGCCGGCCAACTCGTCGAGCGCGTCGGCCACCCCGGGCATCAGCTCCACCTGGTGCTCGACGAGGGCCACCGCCAGCCGGTCGATCTCCTGACGTTCGGAGTCGGTGGCCGGCCGTTCGCGCAGCCGCTCCAGGCACTCCGCCAGGCTGCGCAGGAAGACCTTGCTGCCGTACCCGTGCGCCACCGCGTTGGCCCGCTCGATGTCGTCGAGGACGGCCCGCAGCGCGGCCCGGTCCAGGGTGGGGTGGTCCAGCCAGCCCAGGAAGTCGTCGATCACCCGCTCGAAGACGACGTTGTTCTCCCACAAGGTGTCGTCCGCATCAAAGATCAACACCTGCGCCTGTCGTCGCGCCGCCACGTCGACCGTCATGCCATGCCCTCCCCGTGCCACCGCCCGCCAGGCCGAGAGACAGGATAGGCGGGAGATCGATGTGAGATCTTCCGGATTTTCGTGAACCGTCGCGGCGCGACCGCCGTCATGCGGACGCGACATCCATGATGATTCCCGCCCAGGTTCGGGACGGCTGTTGAGGAGTACGGCATGGTCACCATGAAGTGGGTCACCGGCGCGGCGATGCTGGCCTGCGCCAGCGCGCTGGTGGCGTGCCAGGGCGGTGCGGACCCGACGCCGGGCGCCGCGGCGGGCACGCCGACGCCGTCGGGTGCCGTGACAGGCACGCCGACGCCCACGGCAGCGACGCCGACCACGTCGTCGGCGGAGGTGACCGACCCGCTGTTGTCCGGCAAGCGGGAGATCACCATCACCCGGGTGCGGGGGTCGGGGGAACCGTTGGAGATCAGCGGGCGGCTCGAGGAGGGCGGCGACACCGGTGGTCGCATCCTGTTCGTACCGACACCGATCGGCGGCGACCGGTACGTGATCAGGGCATTCGGCACCAGGGACGGCCACCCCGCGAACGACGATCCGTCCTGCTGGCAGGTCAACGGCCTGGACATCGAGCCCGAACTGACCATCGGGGTCGCCGTCTGCGACCAGGACGACCCGATCCAGCGGTTCACCATCATCGCCAAGGGCGACGGCACGTACGCGATCGGCAGCGAGACCCGGTTTCTCCAGCACCTCCCCGGCAACGGTCTCATTCTCAAGGAGTTGGGCAACGCCAAGCTGAACACCACGTTCCGGTTCGCCGACAAGGGCCCGGCCGACCGCGAGCCCCTCAACTGACCACGATCGACTGTGGGCCGTGCCGTGGTCACGGCCACCGCAGCAACCGCTGCGCGATCAGTGCCTCGCGGTCCTCCTGCCCCTCGGGTCGCAGCCGACCGCCGCGGGTGAGCATCACGACGCCGTGCAGCAGGCTCCAACCCACCTCGGCGAGGGTGTCCGGGTCCCGCCCCTCGGCCAGCGGGGTCAGGGCGGCCCGCAGTTCGGCGAAGACCGCCCGGGGCGCGGCCGGCACCCCGTCCACGCCGAGGGCCAGGTCGGGGGTCAGCGCGAGCATCGCGTCATAGACCTCGGGATTCGTGTACGCGAAGTCGAGGTACGCGGTCGCGACCGCCGGCCATACCCCCTCCGGGCTGCCGGTGGTCTCCGCGTGCGCCTCGGCGAGGTCGGCCGCCAGATCGGCGAAGGCGCACACCGCGACCGCGGCGATCAGCGCCTCCAGATCGGCGAAGTGCCGATAGATGTCGCCCATGTCGATCTCGGTTCGTTCGGCGAGCCGCCGGGTGGTCACACCCGCCCAGCCCTCCGTCTCGGCCAGCTCTCGCGCGACAGTGACGATGAGGTCACGCCGGTCCTGTTCAGTGGCCTTCTCGGCAGGTCCGGGCACGCCCACGAGCGTAAGCGCGCACACCTGCCGTAGCGGCCGGGTGACAGATTGGCGACTGTTGTGGTGGGGCGGCGCCTTCGCTCCACGTGCCACAGCCGCCCCTGGCTCGTTAGGCGTGGAGATCACCGCGACGGGAGGGCACGTGATCGCTCGGCGACATCGGCGCGTGGCGAGCCGATGAGGAACACTTCCGACGGCTTGTTGCGCAGCGAGACCACCCGCCAGCGGGCCACCTTCCTGGAGCTCTTCCTCGACCTGGTCTTCGTCTTCGCCCTGACCAGGATCTCCGCGCGGCTGATCACCGACTTCACCGACGGCCAACGCGGCGTGTACGCGGGCCTCGGCCAGGCTCTGCTGCTGTTCCTGGCGCTGTGGGCGGTCTGGTCGGTGACGGTGTGGTCGACCAGTTGGCTGGACCCGGACAACTCGATCGTCCAGGCCGTCATCATCATGACGTTGGTCGGTTCCATGACGATGGCCGTCGCCGTGCCGGACGGCTTCGGCGCACGGGCCTCCCTCTTCGCCATCACCCTGGTGACCCTCCAGATCGGCCGGGTGGTGTTCTTCCGCGTCGTCGGGCACGGCCGGCCGGACCCGCAACAGTCCATCCGGATCCTGTTCTGGTTCGGCGTGAGCGCGCCGTTCTGGATCGTCGGCGGGCTGGTCGGCGACGGCAGGGCGCGCGGGGCGCTCTGGACCCTCGCCGTACTGATCGACTACACCGGGCTGTTCCTCGGCTGGCCGACCCCCCGACTCGGCGCACGACGGCTCGGCGTCCAGACGATCGCGGCCGAGCACCTGGCCGAGCGGTACCAACAGTTCCTCCTCATCGCTCTCGGCGAGGCGATCTTCGTCATCGGCCTCGCCTTCAGCGGCAGCGAGTTCCACACCGACCAGACGGGTGGTTTCGTCCTGGCGCTGGCCAGCACCGTCCTGCTCTGGCGGATCTACTTCCACGTGGCGGGAGGGATGCTGGGCGCTGCGGTCGACCGTTCCCGTAACCCGGCCCGGCTCGCGACCGACATGGCGTTCGCCCACATGGCCATGATCGCGGGGATCGTGCTGACCGGCGTCGGCTTCGAACTGTTCATCACCGAGCCGCGCGGGCACGTCCCGGCGACCTGGCTCATCGCCATCTTCGGGGGCCCCGCGCTCTTCCTCGCCGGGCGATCGACGCTCGAATACCAGGTCTTCGGCCGGGTCTCCCGAAGCCGGATCGCCGGCCTGCTGACCCTCGGCCTGCTGACCCCGGCGGCACCGCACCTCCGGCCGCTCACCGCCGGCGCGGTTGCCGCCGTGGTGCTGCTCGGCATCGTCGCAGCCGACACGCGACGTTCCCGTCGACAACCACCGGATACACCCACTCCCCCGTACTAGGGCCTGCTCTCAGCGGCGCAGGGTGGTCGCCCGCCGCATGTGCGACAGCTTCTCGGGGTTACGCACGGCGTAGACCCCGCTGATCAGACCGTCGTCGATCCGCAGCGCAAGGACCGTGTCGACCGCGCCGTCGAGTCGCAGAAGCAGCGCCGGGTGACCGTTGACCTGGGTGGGGTGCAGCGACATGGTCGCGGTCCTGGCGTGTGCGCTGCACAGCAGACGGGCCACCTTGTCGGCACCGGCGACAGGCCGCAGCACGGCCTGCTTGATGCCGCCGCCGTCGCCGAGGAGCACGACATCCGGCGCGAGGACGTCGAGCAGGCCCTGCACGTCGCCAGTTTCGACGGCCCGCCGGAACGCGTCCAACGCCCGCCGCGTGTCCGCCGCCGAGACCGTCCCCCGGGGCCGGCGCGCGGCCACGTGCGCCCGCGCCCGATGCGCGATCTGGCGAACGGCGGCCGGACTCTTGTCGACCGCCTCGGCGATCTCGTCGTACCCGAGGTCGAAGACCTCGCGGAGGACGAACACCGCCCGCTCGGTCGGCGCGAGTGTCTCCAGCACCAGCAGCATGGCCATCGAGACGCTCTCGGCGAGTTCGACGTCGTCGGCGACGTCGGGTGCGGTCAGCAGCGGTTCCGGTAACCAGGAGCCGACATAGGACTCTCTGCGCCGGCCGACCGCCCGCAGCCGGTTGAGCGACAGTCGGGTGCTGATCCGGACCAGGTAGGCACGCTGGTCGCGCACCGCCGCGAGATCCGCGTCCGCCCACCGCAGCCAGGTCTCCTGGAGTACGTCCTCCGCGTCCGCTGCCGAGCCGAGCATCTCGTACGCGACGGTGAAGAGCAGGTTCCGGTGGGTGACGAACGCGTCGACGGCCCGGTCCCCCCGACCGTCCGCGCTCATGATTCCGCCTCCCGCGTCCATGCGCCCTCCAGTCTCACCGAACTCGACCGCGTCGCCCACCAGACACCGGCCGTGCGACTTCTGTGACACCGAGCCTCCGTGCTCCTCGTCACGTCACGAGCTGTCACAGCGCACCGGCCGGCGGTGTCTCCTGTGCGACTCGTCACGGAGGGAAACTCATGAACCTGGCACTGTGGATCGCGGCCGGACTGTTGGCCACCATTGCCCTGGCCGGCGGCATCACCAAGACTTTCGTACCCAAGCAGAAGTTGGCCGCACACAACGGCGGCGGATGGACCGGCGACGCCAGCGTGGGCTTCGTCAAGACCCTCGGGGTCCTCGAACTCCTGGCCGCGATCGGCCTCATCCTGCCCGGCGTACTCGACATCGCACCGGTGCTGGTGCCGGTGACCGCCATCTGCTGGGTCCTGCTGATGATCGGCGCGATGATCACCCACCTGCGCTACGGCGAGGCGCGGTTCATCGTGCTGAATCTGGTCTACCTCGCGATCGCCGCCTTCGTGGCCTGGGGCCGCCTCGGACCCGAGCCCTTCAGCGGCTGACCTGAGCCCGCTCCTGCCCCGGCCAACCGACGGTGCCCCGCTGGCCTCGCGCGATGACGTCGCGGACCGCGCCGCGGAGACGCACAGGGCGCGGAACTGCCGGGGCGGCGCGGCGCTCAGGAGGGCGCGACGGCGGGGAAGCCGTCGGTGAGCGCGCCGATCACCCGCCGGATCCGGTGGTCCGCCGTCGGGTCGGCGGGGCCGGTCAACGCGACGTGGTGCAGCACGCCGACCACCGCCAGGGCCAGTGCCTCGGTGTCGGCGTCGGCCGGCACGCGCCCGCGGGTCTGCTCGGCGGCCAGGTAGTCGGCGACCGCGCGTTCGATCCCCCGCAGCCCTGACATCCCACTGCCCAGCACCGCCTCGACGTTCGCCGTCAACTCCGGCCGGAACGCGGTCAGCCGGGTCAACGCCGTCAGCGTGCCCAGCGGTGTCGCCAGGACGGCCTGGCGCAGGTTGTCGGCGACAGTGCCGGACCCGGCGCGCTCCGGCAGGCCGGCCACCTCGCCGGTGATGTGGAAGACGCGGTCGACAGCGAACCCGGTCAGGAAGTCGTCGAAGGTCGAGAAGTGTGCGTAGAGCAGGCCGGTCGCGACGCCGGCCTCGCGCGTCACGGCCCGGCCGGTGAGCCGGCTCGGCCCTTCTTCAACGACCAACCGCTCGACGGCAGCGAAGAGCTGCTGTCTGAGCGCTGGGATGGCGACACCGCGCGGCATGACTGAAGTCTAGGCGGTTCCGCCGCCGCCGTTTGCGTCGGTATGAACAGTCGCTCATACTAGTTTGAGCAGGTGTTCATTCTAGCGGCGAGGTGCTCGATGCGACGTGCGGTGATCGTGGGTGCGGGGATAGCCGGGCTGGCCACAGCCCTCCGACTCCACCAGGACGGGTGGCAGGTCATCGTGGCTGAGCGAGCCCCGGCCCGGCGCAGCAGCGGGTACCTGGTGAATCTGATCGGGCCGGGCTACGACGCCGCCGAACGCCTCGGCCTGCTCCCCGCGCTCTCCGCCGCCGACCTGGGCCCGTTCACCACAGTGCTCGTCCACGCCGACGGTCGGCCCAAGTTCACAGTGCCGTCCGCCATCGCCGAGGCCGCACTCGGCAAGCGGGCCCTCTCGGTGTTCCGCGGCGACCTGGAAGCCAGCCTCTTCGAAGCGGTGCGGGACCGGGTCGACATCCGCTTCGGCACCACCGTCACGTCCGTCGAACAGGACACCGACCACGTACGCGTGGAGTTGAGCGACGGCACCACCGAGCAGGCCGACCTGCTGGTGGGTGCCGACGGGGTGCACTCCACCACCCGTACCGCAATGTTCGGCCCCGACTTCCGGGTGGACCTCCCGTACCTCGTGGCCGCCTTCGGGCTGCCGCACCCGGTGCCCGGCGTGCCCGAGTCGTCCGCCACCACCCACATTGGTCCCGGGCGCACCGCGGCGATGATCAACCTGGGCCCGCAGAGGTCGTCGGCGTTCTTCACCTATCGCAGCGCGGAGCCCGCCACCGACCTGCGACAAGGTCCGGTCGACGCGCTGCGGGCCGCATTCGGAGATCTGGCGGGTGGCGTGCCCGACGCGCTCGACCATCTTGCGCAGGACCCGGCCAGCGCCTACTTCGACGCCGTCAGCCAGGTGGTCATGCCACGCTGGAGCACCGGCCGCGTCGTCCTGCTCGGAGACGCGGCCTGGTGCGTCACGCTCTTCGCCGGACATGGCGCGGCCCTCGCCCTCGCCGGCGCCGACCACCTCGGCACCGCCCTGCGACGGCACGCCGACGACCTCCCGGCAGCACTCGCCGAGTGGGAGGCCGGACTACGCCCCGAGGTCGGCAAACGACAGGCACTCGCCCGCCGGGGCATGGCCCAGTACGCGCCACCCAGCCGATTCCACGTCTGGATGAGCGACCTGACCATCAGGGCGGTCACCCTGCCCGGCATCAGCAGTCTCGTCCGGCGAGGTATCGAACGGGCGAACCGCTGAGCGGTTCCCCGCGTCACATCGGTTGACGTGAAGCGCTTGAAGTTGGCCGACGCTTCATCCATGGCAGCGACGAGGGAAGGCCGGGAACGGGCGGAAAGCCCACGCCAGCGGTCGCCGCACCCGAAGATCATGCCGGGCCGGGCGCCTCGTCAGCTACCTACTGATCGAACAACGCCTTGATGCCATGGGTCTTGAGCAGTTCGGGCACGGGGTCCACGGAGCGCCGACGGCCGGGGTGCCAGATACTCCCTACATTGATCGACGCGTTGGGCCCCGGCACGTCGTAGGGACCGCCTCGGGGGTTGACCGCCAGGCTGGCCCCCCACATCCCCAGGTCCACCCAGCCCATGCGCTCGATCTCATCCCAGGCGTACGAACGTCGCAAGCCTTTGCGATCGCGGACCAGCAGCCCCAGGTCGTCAGCGAACACCGCGTTTCGTGAGCGCTGGAAGGCGACAATGATCCATCCGGCGCCAAACACCAGTGCGGTCCAGCTGAACAGGTCGAAGAGCACCCCGACAGCGATCATCACGAGCATGATCACGCCCGGTATCGCAATACCGGGCCAGACCCGCGACTGACCGAGGACCTGCAATTCGCCCACCGGCTTCACGGACTCCCCCATGGCCGATCACGATAGTAAATGTGTCGCCCATTCGGGCTCCGCGCGTCACACCGTTCGGCACGAAGCGCACTTGGTCAGGCACACCCCCGTCATGGCAACGGCAAAACACAAGGTTCTGTCCCAACTCGGACGGCACCTGCCTGTCATCGACCGTTGTCGCAGCCGGTGGTCACACCTGCCCGGGTAAGACTCCGGCCAGCTAGTTCAGCTCTGCCGGTTCGGGCTGGTAAGGGCATCCCATTCCTCGGCGCTGGAGATCGTCTGCCCGGCTGGCAGATAGAACGCTCGGCGCGGCGGATCGGCCACCGTAAACGGCTTGAACTCCGGATCCGCAAGTAACCGATAGACGAATTCCGTGGTGGATACGTCGAACCGGTGCCATGACGCCAGCGGGTCCTTGCGGGCGATCACCGGCCACCGATCGGCGTCCATCGAGCGGTCAGCCAGCCAGAAATACTCACCCTCGGTCTGGTCCGAGGCCCAGCGGACCAGACCCGGCCCCCGGTCCGGCTCATACAACCCGTATGGCGCCAGGAACTGGTCGATCATGTCGCCCTCGCGGTTGTCCTGCCGATACCTCCGCCACGTCCCGAGCAGTGACGACGAACCGTGCTCTGCCATCGGTGGCAGAACGTGCAGGTACGCCGAAAACGATCCCGGTCCGAAACGGTGACACAACTCATGGTGATCGTTCGGCAGCGCCACCCCAAGCTCGGACTCGACGTCGCCCCAGTCGCCCTCGATCGACTCCTGTCGCCATCCGGTCGCGTCAACGATCCGGTCAGTCCAGTTCATTGTCGTTCCTTCGCCTCAGCAGTTTCACGAACCAGGGACATTAGGGGTGACCGTGTTCACCACTTGGGCTGCCTGGGTCTTCTTCACCCGCTGTCCTCCGGTCTGGAGACAGACACGTCGGGTGGAGGCTAGGAACGGGCGATATACGGACCGGCATCACTCAGCTACTTTCCAGCGGCCGACCCCGGCAGACCTCCTCAAGGACGTCAGCGGCGGAGGGTGAGGATCAGGTCGGCCACCAGGGCCGTCCAGCCGGTCTGGTGCCAGGCGCCCAGGCCAGCCCCGTTGTCGCCGTGGAAGTACTCGGGGAAGGCGATCAGGTTGCGCCAGTCCGGGTGGGTCTGGAACATCTGAGCGGCACCGTAGATCGGCCGTCGACCCCAGTCGTCCTGGGTGAAGAGCGAGATCAGCCGGGCGGAGAGGTCGTCGGCGATCTCGTCCAGGGTGTGCTTCACCCCGGAGCGGGTCGGGTACTCCACCTGGAGGTCGTCGCCGAAGAACGCCGCGTAGTCGCGCAACGCGCTGATCAGCAGGAAGTTCGTCGGCATCCAGATCGGCCCGCGCCAGTTCGAGTTGCCCCCGAACAGTCCGCTGGTCGACTCGGCCGGCTCGTAGCCGACGGAGAACTCCTGCCCGCCGAGGTTGACCGAGAACGGCTTGTCCAGGTGCGCGCGGGACAGCGTACGGAGACCGAAGTCGGAGAGGAACTCGTCCGGGTCGAGCATCCGGGCGAGCAGGCGGACCACCTGCTCCGGGCCGACCATGGACAGCAGTCGCTGCTGCCGGCCGTCGGGGCCCAGCCGGCGGGTGCCGATCACCTGCGCGTACTCCGGGCGGTTGGTGAGGAACCAGCGCAGCCGGGCGCCCAGTTCCGGTAGGTGGTGCAGGGTCCGGGCGGTGAGCCGGGTGGTGGCGGCCAACGGCAGCAGCCCGACGACGGAGCGGACCTTCAACGGCACCTTCGTGCCGTCGGCGAGGCGCAGCACATCGTAGAAGAAGGCGTCCTCGTCGTCCCACAACCCCTGCTCGTACGCGGCGGCGGCGATGTACGCGAAGTGCTCGAAGAACTTGGTGGCGGTGTCCACCCAGGTCCTGTCGTGTTCGGCGAGCACGATCGCGATGTCCAACAGGTTGAGCGCGTACATGCCCATCCAGCCGGTCCCGTCGGACTGCTCCAGCACCCCGGCGACCGGCAGCGCCGCCGAGCGGTCGAACGGCCCGACAGAAGTTCGGCGAGTCGCCGCAGGTGCCGATCAAGGGCCACAGCAAGGTGAAGTCC
>NZ_JBEYSL010000231.1:0-10176 GCF_040642735.1 Micromonospora sp. NPDC047753
GCCGACCGGCGGACGGGGCGGCCCGACCCGGCGTGTTCGGCGCTGCGCCGGTGGTGACCGACCTTGACGCCGGAGTCGACGCTGCCAACGCGGTCAACCACGCAGCGGTGCTACGCATCTTCGCCGCGAACGTCGAGCGACTACGCGAGGTGCTCTACCAGGCGATTCCGGCGCTGCCACCCCTCCCGTGCCGCTAGCGGCGGCGGTGCCGGCAACGGCATCGCTGGTGCCGATGGCCGCCGACCCACGTCACCTCCCCAGCGGTCCCTCCCCTGCTACCTCTCCGGTGGCAGCGCTGTCAGGCGTCAGCGGCGGACTGCCGCCGGGCGACCGTGTCCTCGAGGTAGTCCCGGGTGGCGCTGACCGCCTGGCGGGCATGCTCCTTCGCACCGACCTGGGCGACGAGTGTCGCGCGCGGAATCTCCAGCGCGTATGGCAGCCCGGGCGGCAGCGCGTCGAGGATGCCGTGCACGTCGATGCCGCCTTCACCGGGCGAGAGTCGTTCGAACCGCGCGGTGTGGATCAGGCCGTCGGTGGTCGGGGGCACGCCGGCAGGCGCGTCGCACACGTGGACGAAGTGAAACCAGTGCGCGGGAAGCTGCCGTAGATCGGCGATGCTCGACCCGGAACGGGCGAAGTGGAGCAGGTCGACCAGAATGCCGGCGTTTGGCTGGTCGGCAGCTCGCAACACCCGTGTCGCCTCGCGCAGATCCGGGGTCTCCGTCCAGGACGGGAATTCGAGGTCGATGGTGAGACCGAACGGCCGGGCAAGTTCACACAGCTCGGCGAACCGGTGGATCTTGCGGGCCCGATCGGGGTCGGGCAGTTGGGTGATGACGTGTCGTGCCCCGAGTTCGGCGCCTGCTTCGAGGAAGCGCAGGTAGTCCCGAGGGTTCTTGTCCGGGCTGAATCGCGCGAGTTCGATGTCGAGGACCTCGATTCCGGTCGCCGCCAGCCGCACCTTGGTGCTTCGCATCAGGCCCGGGTCGGTCGCCAGCGGGTAGTGCGGTTCCTGCGGTGTGACCCGGTTGAGCCGCAGCCCGACGAAGCGATACCCGGCGTCGGCAGCGGCCTCCACCAGTTCGGGCGGCGAGAGACTCAACGCGGTCAGGTGTGCCAGTGAGTAGTCGTGCCGCTGCTCCGGCCGTGGGGCCGACGCCTCCCGTAGCGAGAGCAGGCGACGCTCGCGGTGGGCCGCCATCCGTACGGGGACGCTGGTGGGGTCGCCGTAGCCGGCGTATCCGTCGACGCGCTGCACCACGGCGAAGAAGACGCGGAAGCCGAGGATCTCGGTGTAAAAGTGCAGGTACTCACCGTGCTCGTCGCGGTCGTACAGGATCGAGTGGTCACGGAGTGCCGCCAGCCGCGCCGCCGGAAGGGACAGCCGGGCGTCGAGGTCGGCGTAGTAGTTGTCGGGGATCTTCAACACCGGCGCGCCGAGCGCACGCATCGCCTTGGCGCTGGCGATGATGTCGTCGGTCTGCAGCGCCACGTGTTGCGGGCTGGGGATGGTGGGCGCCCAGTCACCGCGACGCAGCGGCGCCGTGTTGAGCGCGATGCGGACCTGACCTGTGGGGTCGGTGGCGACCCGGCTGCGGATCAGCCCGAAGGGCGCCGCGATCTCGGACGTACGCTCGGCCGTCAACCCGAGCACGGTGCGATAGAAGACGGCTGCCTCGTCGAAGTCGTCAAGCGACTCGGTGATGGATACGTGGTCGGTGTTGGTCACCAGAGCGTCAGCACGCAGTGCGTGGCCGGTGGCGGTGAAGTCGTCGAGCCAGCATCCACCCTCGGCAGCGCTCTGGACCAGGAAGACGGCGGTGCCGTCGGGCGCCGCGATCGAGGTGAGTTCCGCCTCGCCCGGCTCGTACAGCCGTGGTAGCGCCGGTGCGAGCAGGGCCTCGGCCCGCTGCGCTGCCCCGGCCGGATCGGCGCTTTCGACTCCGAGGGCACAGATCGTGGCGGTTCCGGGTGCGACGATCCGTTGCGCGCCGAAGTTCAGCAGGATGCGGGCGGTGCCCTGCTGCCAGAGTTGGACCGGCTTGGAGCGGTGTTGCGCGGCATGCACGAAGCCGAGACCGGCCAGCGCCCGGGCCACGTTCGGACCGGAGATGTCATCGACCGCGACTTCCGTGAACGCGTGTCCACCGAGCTGCGGGGCGCGCGGGAGGCTGGAGAGCCGGAGTCGTTCACGAGCCCGTGCCGGGCCGGCCGTCGCCACCGTCTCCTGGAGGGTCAGCAACGACCGCATGCCGTCTATGGCGGCATGGCGGGGATCCGCCTGGCGGTAGACGTCGTTGAACACCTCAAGGGAGAGGGGGCCGTCGTAGCCCGTGGTCAGCACGTGCCCGACGAGCCCGGCCAGGTCAAACGCTCCCATCCCGGGAAAGAGCCGGTGATGACGGCTCCACTCGACCAGGTCCATGGTGAGTCGTGGGGCGTCCGCGAGCTGCAGATGGAAGATCTTCTCGCCGGGGACCACCCTGATCGTCGACGGGTCCTCACCCCGGGACAGGATGTGGAAGCTGTCGATGCAGAGCCCCAGAGCGGGGTGGTCGGCGCGGCGGACGATCCGCCAGGCATGCGCGTTGGTGTTGACGAAACGCCCCCAGGCGACCGCCTCGTACGCGACGCGGATTCCGCGCCGGGCCGCCTGTTCCGCCAGCACGTGCAGTTGCTCGGCGGCCAGGTCGTCGTCATCGACCGCGTCGGGGGAAACCGATGACGACAGCAGCAACGTGGCTGCACCGAGCTGCTCCAGTACGTCGAACGTCCGCTCGGCCCGGCGCAGGTTGGCCGAGAACACGTCAGGTGGCACCGCCTCGAAGTCCCGGAACGGCTGGTAGGCGGCGACCGACAGGCCGCGCCGGTCGCACTCCCGCCGAACGCGGGTCGGAGACCACGACGAGGCGACGAGGTCACTACCGAAGATCTCCACGCTCTGGAAACGGGCTGCGGCGGCTGCCGCCAGCTTGTCCTCCAACGTGCCCGACAGACAGACGGTGGCGATGCAGAGCCGATCGCTGCCCACCTGCTCTCCGTGCCGTTGCGGTGCGCCGTCGGTCTCCATGGTGCGCATGAAAGTTGCCCCCTATCGGCGTCGATCCGGGCGAGGTTCCGGCCGTTCGTTGCACTGAGCGGGTCGACCCGACCGGGCCGAATCATGAACGTACTAGTTAGTTACTTATACTCCCGCTGAGCGTCCCCGGGAAGACGCGCGACAGCGACCTACAGTGTTGCCATACGACAGGGAGGTGCGGTGCGCACTCAGCCGTCCGGAGCCGTCTCGCCCAAGCCGCCTACGCGGGACGCCGACAGCACGCGATCCGAGATCCTCGCGGTCGCCACCCGGGAGTTCGCCGACAAGGGGTACACCGGCGCCCGGGTGGACGAGATCGCTGCCAAGACCCGCACGACGAAGCGAATGATCTACTACTACTTCGGCGGCAAGGAGCAGCTCTACGTCGCGGCGCTCGAAAGCGCCTACCTGCGCATCCGCGCCCTCGAGCAGGAGCTCGACGTCGATCACCTCGACCCTACCGAGGCGATCGTGCGGCTGACCGCCCTGACGTTCGACCACCACGAGGCACATCCCGACTTCATCCGGCTGGTCAGCATCGAGAACATCCACCGGGCCGAACACATCGCCGGATCGGCCAAACTGGGCCGGCTGGCCAGCCCGGCCCTCGACGTGCTGGCCCGCATACTCAGACGTGGCCAGGCCGGGGGACAATTTCGCGACGGTGTGGATCCGGTGGACGTCCACATGTTGATCAGCTCCTTCTGCGTCTTCCGGATCGCCAACCGATTCACCTTCAACGCGATCTTTGACCGCGACCTGCTCGCGCCTGAGCGCAGTGATCACTACCGGCGGATGCTCGGTGACGTGGTCCTGGAGTACCTGACGGCGCGATGAGCGCCGGTGCCACCGGACGGCACGCCTGGCCCGGAACTCGGTGTCAGAGGCCCGCGTCCAACAGCTCGGCCGAGTCGGCGAGCATCGCATCGGCGTCCGCCGGTCGACCGGTGAAGTGCTCGTACGCGGCAACCGCCTGGTAGGCGTTCATACCGCCGCCGTGCAGGATCGGTGCGCCCACAGCCCGCGCGGCGCGCAGGAGCGCCGTGTCGACGGGGCGGTACACGATGTCCGCCACCCACATGTCCGACCGCAGATCGGCGGCGGGCACCGGCGAGCCGGGGTGGTGCACCATCCCCATCGGTGTGGCGTTGACCAGGCCGTCCGCCCTCGCGAGGGTGGCCGTCAACTGGTCCATCCGACCCACCTCGACACGTCCGGCGCCGAACTGGGAGGTGAGCGTCTCCGACAGCTGGATCGCCTTCGTCGGATCGAGATCGACCAGTGCTAACCGCCGTACGCCTTGGCTTAACAGCGCGTGGGCGACCGCGGCGCCCGCTCCCCCGGCGCCGAGTTGCACGACCAGCCGGCGCGGGGCGGTCGCGAACTCCCGGGCGAAGCTACGGGCGAACCCGGACGAGTCAGTGTTGTATCCGCAGGCCCTGGTGCCATCGAAGACCAGGGTGTTGACCGCGCCGAGCAGCCGTGCCTCGGTGGAGAGGTGGTCGAGGTAGCGGACGACCTCCTGCTTGAACGGGTGCGTGACGTTGAGGCCGCGATAGCCGAGCAGGCGCGCCCACCTCAGGATGTCGGGCAGGTCGCTCGCGGTCAGCCCGTGCTCGGCGGCGTCGATGATGGTGTAGATCAGCGGTATGCCCTGCCGGTGGGCTTCTCGCTCGTGAAGCAGAGGCGCGTGCGACTGCTGGATACCTTCGCCCACGAGTCCGATCAGGACTCTCGCGGCGTCAGACCGGGCCAACATTGCTCCTCCTGGAAACTGCCCACCCGGGTCAGCGGCCGCCAACCCGGTCGAGCACTGTGGTCACGGGGCCGTGGTGCCGCTCGGCCCGTCAGCGTCTTTTCCGGGAGGGCGGCCATTCTCCAGAGCCCTCCCGGAGGAGACGGCCGCGATCAGGACGACGCCCGGATGCTCTGGTAAAGGGCCAGGTCCGCGCCCTTGAAGTGGCTGTTGAAGAACGCTTCTGCCTTGCTGATGAAGGCCGCGCGGTCGATCTGGTCGATCTCCACGACGGTGTGTCCAGCGGCGCCACGCCACCCGTCGAGAACCTTCTTGGTCTCGTCGTCCACGCACTTGCGGTTTTCGGCGCGAACGTCGTGGATGGCCTTGAACAGCGCGTCCTTCTGGGGCTGGCTCATCCTGTCGAGCGTCTTGTCGGACATCACGACGTAGTGGGTGCCGACCTGGTGGTTGGTCAGGCTCGCGACCTTGAGGATCTCGTCGAACTTCTGGGCCCGGGTCGCCACCACCGGGTTCTCCTGGCCCTGTGCGATGCCCTGCTGAAGGGCGAGATAGAGCTCCTCGACCGCGACGGCGACGGCGTTGGCACCGAGGGCCTTCGCGTTGGCGAGGAACTGCGGCGTGTTGGGGAAGCGGATCTTCAGACTGCCGAGGTCATCCGGCTTGCGGATCGGGGCGGTCGCGGTGAAGGTACGCATGCCGAAGTACCAGGCGTCCACGATCGTGGTATCGGTGGCCCCGTTGAACTCCTCGAAGAACTGCTTGCCGTCGGAGTCGACCCACTTGAAGAAGTGGTCGATGTCGTTGAATGCGTACGCCGCGTCCAGGACACCGATCTTGGGGAAGGCGGTGGACATGGCCGAGCCGCCCTGCAGGTCGATGTCGATGTCACCGGCCTGGACGCTCGCGTAACGCTCCGCGTCGGGGCCGAGCTGACTGTTGGGGAACAGGTCCAGGGTCACGTTGAGGTCCTGCGCCTCGATCCGCTCCTTGAGCAACTTCATCCCGCAGTAGAAGTTCGGTTGGGCCTCCGGCTGAGAACTACCGATCTTGAGCGTCAGTCGGGGGTTCTCGCCTTCGGCGGCCGGGGCGTTGTTCTCCGTGGCACAGCCGGCGGTGAGGACCACGGGCATGGCGACGGCGACGGCTACGGCGACGCGACGCCACCCGGTCAGCTTTCGGTGCATGGTTTTTCCTCTTCTCTCGGCGGTAGCGGCGGTAGGCGGTGACAGCGGGCTTCCATCCGGGTCAGAACCCGAGCAACTTCGGCAGCGCCAGCGAGACCTGGGGGAACGCGGTGATCAGGGCGAGCACGGCGAACAGCGGGATGAGAAACGGTGCGATACCTCGGAACACGACGTCGACCGGTTTGCCGGTGACCGAACTGGTGATGTACAGCACGCTTCCCACCGGCGGCGTCAGCAGACCGATCATCAGGTTGATGATCATCACCACGCCGAAGTACACCGGGTCGATGCCGAGGTCGAGCGCGATCGGCAGGAGTACCGGAACGGTGACGAGGATGACGGCGGTGGCGTCGAGAAGCGCGCCGAGGATCAGCAGGATCACGTTGACCAGGAGCATGAAGATCAGCGGGTTCTCAGAGACCGTGGTGAGGAAGGCCGCCACGTCCCGGGACACGTGGGCACGCGTCAGGATCAGGCCGAGCAACGCCGCCGCACCCAGGATGAGCGAGATACCGCCGGTGATGGCGGCCGTCTCCCGGAGACTCTGCAGCAGCAACCGCGGCGTCAGCCGGCGGTAGGCGGCGCCCAGCACGAGCATGTAGAGCACTGCCACCGCAGCGGCCTCGGTCGGCGTGAACGTCCCCGAGAGGATGCCCCCGAGCAGGATGACCGGAGTCAGTGCGGCTCCGGCCGCGCCGACGGCCGCCTTCGTGAACCGTTGCCGGTCGAACGGCACCGTGGTCAGGTCGCGACGCCGGGCGGACCAGATGAACACGTACACGCAGAGACCGAACGCCATGAGGAACGCGGGGACGACGGATGCCGCGAACAGGGCACCGGTCGATATCGTCGCGGTGGCCGCGTAGATGACGGCCGGGATGCTCGGCGGCATCACCGGGCTGATCAAGGACGACGAGGCCGTCAACCCGGAGGCGAACCCGTACGGGTAGCCCGCCTTCACCATCTGCGGGATCTGCATCTTCCCCAGGCCCGCCACGTCGGCGAGCGCGGAGCCGCTCATCCAGGAGAAGCCCACCGCCGAGCCGACGTTGACGTACGCCAGATTGCCGCGCACCCGTCCCAACGCCGCCAGGCAGAACTCGTAGAGCCGGTCGGCGATGCCGAACCGGTTGGCGAGGACTCCGACCAGGATGAACAACGGAACGGCAAGGAGCGGGAAGCTGTTGAGTCCGTCGAAGGTCGTCTTCAGTGCGAACCCACTGGACCGTCCGTCGGCTATCGCCCACCACAGGCTCGGGCCGATGAACGCCAGCCCGACCGGCACCCGGATCAGCAGGAGGAAGGCGATGACGAGAGCCACCATCCACAGCTCGAGGATCATCGTGCCTCCGCCGCGTCGAAGATGACGTCGTCCTGGTTGGCGCGGAAGATCCGGACGATCGCCCGCACCGCGCCCGAGACGAAGCCGAGCAGTGGAATCAGATAGAGCGACCAGAAGGGGATTCCCAGCGCCGCCGTCCGCCGGGTGGGATATGCCTGGATCAGCGAGTAGGCCTCGAAGGCGAGGAGCCCGCAGATCACCGCCGTGAAGACCGCTGAGAGGATCTTGACGGCGACGAGCGCCCGCCCTTTCGCGACGTAGTCGATGATCTGGATGGTGATGTGGCCGTTGTTGCCGATCAGGTAGCCGACCATGATGAAGGTCAGCACGATCAGTGAGTAGTTGGCCAGCTCGCCGGCTCCCGGCCAGTTGAGTGCTGGAGCGTACCTGCCGACGACCTGCCAGAGGACGCTCAGAAAGATGAGCACGAGGGCAGAGCAGGCGACGGCGAGTTCCGCCGAGGCCCAGACGCGCAACACGGTGGGCTCGCGGCGAGGCACCGGGCTGCCAGGGGTGTCCGCGAGAGGTGTCGCGGCGGACGGCGCTTCGTCGGCGCTCACCGGTTGCCACCTCCTCGGTGATCGGCACGCCGACGACCAGCGCCCACGGCGGAGGGTGCTCGGTTCACGGTTGGCCTCGCTCTCGGTCGAAGAAGGCTGCCGACGACAGCAGCGGCTGCGCCGCATGCCGGTCGGTCCTGGGGTCGTGCCGCACCAGCGCAGGACAGCGATCCACTCGAACGGTGCGGCTGGGACTCGAACACGTCGCCCCCTAGGCTGCGAACCGCCAGTCGGACCGTTTGGACCACCTCGCGGACTGGGTGTAACGTACGGGTGGCTCCCGGCCCTGGCAAGTGTTTGAGTCCAGACCGTTACGGTTGCGTGAAGAGATGACCGATTGGCAGCGGTCCCGGACGACCCGGCTGTCGTAGCGGGGTGCTGGGCGGTTCGCTCGTTCGCTGGGTACGATCCAGCCCGGACGCGAGGAGAGCGGATGAGTGTGAAGGAGCCCGTGGACCCAGGGATTCCCGCCCGGCAGGCGTCGGCGGTGGAGTCCTCCGACCAGCAGGGCGTTCGTAGCGTCCAACGCGCGCTGGACATTCTTGCCCTGCTCACGGAGGACCGACCCACCGTGTCGATCCGGGAGATCGTGGATTCGACCGGCCTGGCGAAGACGACAGTCCTGCGGTTGGTCTCGACACTTGAGCAGAGCGGGCTGCTCTGGGCCACGACCAGCGGTTACATGGCGGGGCCAGGTCTGTGGCGCTGGGCGCACCTGGCTCGACGCAGTTGGGAACTCCCGCCGGACACGCAGCGCAGGATGCGCGAGCTCGCCGCACGACGACGCGAGACGGTCAACGTCTATGTCGCCAGGGACGTCTACCGGGTGTGCATCGCCCAGCAGGAGAGCCCTCAGCCGCTGCGCCACGTCGTCCACGTCGGCGACGAGTTGCCAATGTGGGCCGGGGCGTCCGCCAAGGTGCTGCTGCGCGACGCGGGTACCGGCATCCTGGATCGAGTCGCCCGGCTCTCGCCCTACGGGCCCGGTCACGTCAAACGACTCCAGGAGTGGATCGACGAGGCCGCGGTGCAGGGGTACGCCGAGAGCCACGGCGAGCGGGAGGACGGGCTGTCGGCCGTGGCGGTGCCGATTGTCGGCCGGTCCGGAAGTGTCGTGGCGGCGCTCGCGCTCAGCGGTCCGACGGTCCGCTTCACCGAGGCCCGGGTCAGCGAGTTCGCCGCCGATCTGAGGCGGGTAGCGCAGGAGATGGTGGAGCAGGGTTTCAGCCACCCGTTCGGTGCCGGCGGCTGAACACGCCCAGCCGGCAGCCACGCCGGCACGGCCGACCGCGTTGCCGAGACCCCGGACGACGACGGCAACCGGCGCCCGGTCGGCCAACCGGCGGGGGGCCGTCGACGCACGCGGGCCACGCACAGCCGGACCACCTTCCCACCGCCACGAACGGCGTGACACCCGGGCAACACCAACACCTACGTAGACCACGTCGTGGCGGCAGTTCGGTGCTCAGTCCGGGCGCGACACAGCCGCGTTGCACGGGTCTGCCAGCCTCGACAGGACCCGCATGGTGGGGTGTACATCGAGGTCGAGCCCCATTGTCGCAGTTATACGAACTAGTACGTTAGTTAGCCATCCGCAGTGAGCCGTGTCAAGGGTCGGCGACCCCGGGGCGGATCGATCACCGGGCGGGCGACTCCTGGCCACGCCGGATCTCCGACATCCTGAGGCCACGCATCGCCAACCCGTAGCCGGCGACGCCCAATCCGGCGATGAAGCCACCGGCCGCCCTCGCCGTCAGCAGGTCGTGGTGGTAAACGGCCTCACGGCTGAAGACGTTCGTGAGGTGCACCTCGACGATCGGCCGCGAGAGCATGCGGAGCGCGTCGAGGAGAACGACTGAACGCGTCGAGAGGCCAGCGGGATTGATGATCACCGAGGCCGACTCGTCATACGCCCCATGGACCCACTCGACAAGCTGTCCCTCGTAGTTGGACTGTCCGAAGAAGAGGTCGAACCCGAGCTCCCTGGCCAACTCGCGGCAGCTCGACTCCACCTCCCCGAGGGTTACCTGACCATAGATGTGCGGCTCGCGACGACCGAGCATGTCGAGGTTCGGACCGTTGAGAATAAACAGCCGGTCTGGCATGACCATCACCCCTTGACTCGACGTGCCGCCACGTGGATCTCAGGTACTACCCCGTGGACGGCCGAGTGCGGGGGCGAGCGGGTGGGCGGCGCGCAGCTGGGCGGCGGTCCACTCGGAGACGCCGATGTAGTGCGCCTTGCCGGAGTG
>NZ_JBEYSL010000232.1:0-10085 GCF_040642735.1 Micromonospora sp. NPDC047753
GGTACCGCCCAGTCCGCTCCGGACCGGCCCGACCACGGCTGGTTCATCGGCTTCGCCCTGGACAAGAACGGCAACCCGGCACCGTCGGACACGCCCGCGATGGCCTGGTGCACCGGGTCGCGAAGGACCCGGTACCTGTCGGTGACCGCCTTCCGGAGGTCCTTCAAACCCTTGTCGTCGGAGCCGTCGACATCGTTGATCACCACCACCATCGGGCGGATGACGCCCGCGGCCGAGAGGTTGTCGAGGATCTGCTTGGCTCGACCGAGGTCGAGCCAGTCGGTGGCTGCCACGCCGTCCCCCGACTGGAGGAAGAGCGCCGGGTAACCCTTCGGGCCCTTGGCCGCGTAACCCGGTGGCGTCCAGACCAGGGCGGAGCGCTGCGCGTTCCCGGCCCGATAGGTCAGCGTCTCGATCTTTCCGCCGGTGCCGGCCGGGGCGTCGAGCAGCCATCGTGCCGAGTCACCCGCGACGAGGAAGGTGCTCAGGAGCGGGTTGGACGCGACACTGGTGCTGTTCGTCGGGTCCTTGATGGTCAAGGTGTCGTCGGCGGTGAGCTGGTAGTTGTAGAGCCCCGGCTCCAAGGCGCCGAGAACACCCGACCACACGTCACCCCGACGGGTCAGACCGAACTCCGCCCAGCTGGCCGACGGGCCGAAGTTTCCCTCGACGACGACCTGCGAGACGGTGCCCAGGTTCTCCTGCACGTACGCCGCCGGGACGGCGAACGTGGCGTAGCGGTCCGCGGAGACATCCAGCCACGGCGTGTCCGCCGCAGCTGGCTGCGGCGCGAGGAGCACCGCCGCGGCGGCGATGACCCCGGCGGTGAACGCCGCCGAGAGTCGCCGGCGTACGCCTAACTGGCGTAAGCGCCCGTGATACTGTCCGGTAACCACACTCCACTCCCTTCATGCGCCGGCAGCGGATGCGACCCGTCTGACCGGCTCAACTCAACGGTGGATCTGGCCGTGCGTGCTGCGTACACCTCCTTCAGGCTGCCGCCACGGGCGCACCTGCCGTGATCGCTGCGTCGGGAGCGATCCGGCTCGCGCACCAGTGGGCTGAGGTCATGGCCGTGCCGCGCTCCTGGGTGGTGCGGTCGAGTCGCGCACGACGAGGCTTGTCGGAAGCACGATCTGGCTCGGCTCGTCCCACTCACCGGTCACCAGCGACTTGAGCATCCGCGCGGCTTCGTACCCGAGCTGATACATCGACTGGTCCACTGTGGTCAGACCCGGCTGGGTCGACGCCGTTTCGGGGATGTTGTCGAAGCCGACGACGGACAGGTCCCCCGGCACCGAGAACCCCAGCTCCCGGGCGACCTCCAGAACCTTCAGGGCCATCCCGTCGCTCGCCGCGAAGATCGCCGATGGCGGCTCCGATCGTCGCAGCAGGTCACGCGCCAACGGAGTCGCCGACTCGGGGTTGAAGTCGCCTCGACCGATGAGCGTCGGGTCGACCGGGATGCCGGCGTTGGTCAGCGCGGCGCGGTATCCCTCCTCCCGCGACCAGGCCGAGGCCAGGCTGTCGCGGCCGGCGATGAACCCGATGCGCCGATGACCCAGGTCGACCAGGTGCTCGACCGCGGTGGTGGCGCCCGCGAGGTTGTCGGCCATCACCGAGGGCGCCGTGGAGCCCCGCACCGGGTCGATGGCCACGACCGGCGTCCGGCTCCGGATGTCACCCCAGGGCGTCACGACGATGCACCCGTCGGTGAGGGTGCCCGACAGGCGGGTCAGGTGCCGCTGCTCCCAACCCTCCGAATACGACCCGTAGAGGTCGCTGTTGGCGTAGATGATCAGATCGAAGCCCGAGCGGCTCAGCGCCTTCATCACGCCCTTGAGCACTTCCGCCGTGTACGACTGGAAGCTGTGCGCCACGAGGCCCAGAACGTTGGTGCGGCTGCGCCGGAGGCTGGTCGCCACCAGACTCGACTCGTAGCCGAGCTGTTCGATGGCGGAGCGCACCTGAGCGACGGTGCGAGCGCTGACGCCGTAATGCCCGTTGACGACGCGCGAGACGGTGGCGGTGGAAACGCCAGCAGCTCGGGCGACATCACTCATTGTCACCGGCGCATTGACTTCAATCATGCCGCTCTCTCTGGACTGCAATCGTTATCGGTTACGTTTCCAGGATGTTGCCAAGGTAACTGAGAACTATTACGAACACAAGACCTCTTCACCCTTACCCGGCCTCTCGAATGGGCTGCCCTAAGTGGAGGTCGGCGAGGTTGCTGGTGATCCTCGGATGCCGTTGCGGATAACGCAATCGGCATCGTCTGCCAGGGGTCGAAGTGGGGGCCGATTCCGCGTCGGTGCTACCCGTCGACAACAGGACGGCACGCTCCGTCAAGAACCATTCCCCGACCCGGGTGAACGATCACAGCTGCCGAACTTCGACGGTCCCGGTAAAGACCTTCGACGTCGACCGGTCCGAGTCGGCACCGATGACGAAAGTGCCGGCATGGGTGTGGTCGGCAGCCGAGAAGCCCACGTACACCTCGATCTGCCCGGCCTCCACCTCGTAGGCCATGCTCCGGTCGTAGAAACCGAGCTGGCCGGTGGGGAGCGCGAACCGCACCGCCACCCGCTGGCCGGCGGCGGCCTCGACGCGGGCGAAGGCCTTCAGCTCCAGCACCGGCCGGGTGATCGTGGCCTGTGGGTCGCGGACGTAGAGCTGCACTACCTGCTCCCCCGCCCGGTGCCCGGTGTTCGCGACAGTGACCTCGACACCGACGCTGTCCCCGGCGCGGACCTCGGCGCTGTCCACGACGGCGTCCTCGATCACGAACGAGGTGTACCCGAGGCCATGACCGAAGGCGTAGCGCGGGGCGACTGGCGAGTCCACGTAGTCGCCGTGCCAGTGTGACCGCCCGCCGGACACCTTGTGGCCGTAGAACACGGGAATCTGACCAACGCTTCGGGGGTACGAGATCGGCAGCTTTCCGCTCGGGTTGACCTCACCGAGCAGCACCTCGGCGATCGCCTGCGCCCCGGTCTCCCCCGGCAACCAGGCCATCAGCACGGCGGCGCACTCCTCGTGCAGGAAGTCGCTGCCCACCGGTCGGCCGGCGACGAGCACCGCCACGACGGGTGTGCCGGTGGCGACGACGGCACGGACCAGCTCCTCCTGCACGCCCGGCAGGTCCAGACTGGACCGGTCCCGCGACTCGCCGGTGGTGGCCCCGGGCGTCAGTCCCGAGCGGTCACCCAGTACCAGCACCGCGACATCGGCCGCCGCGGCGACCGCGACCGCCTCGGTGAACCCCTCGGTCGACGGGTCGAGCACGTCGCAGCCCGGCGCGAAGCGCAGCCGGTCACCCAGCCGTGCCACGAGTTCGTCGCGCACCGTGGGCACACCGCCGGTGCTCTCGTCGATTTCCAGATCGTCCGGGATCGTCATCATCTCGCCGAGCAGGCCGCGCCGCTTGCGCGCTTCGACCAACGCCTCGATGTGCGCCGCGAACGAGTAGTCACCGAGCAGGTGCCGGGCGTCGTCGGCATTGGGGCCGATGAGCGCGACAGTTCCGGTGCCCCCGAGCAGCGGTAGGACGCCGTCGTTCTTGAGCAGGACGAGGCTGCGGCGGGCGATCTCCAGCGCGACGTCCCGGTGCCGCTCTGCGTTGGCCGACGTCGAGGCAGCGTCCTCGTCGACGTACGGGTTCTCGAAGAGCCCGAGTTCGATCTTGTGCCGGAGGACTCGTGCGACCGACTCGTCGAGCCGGGCCTCGCTGACCTCGCCGCCGTCGAGGGCGTGCGTGAGGGCGTCCGCGTAGGCGTCCGTCGCCGGGAGCTCGACGTCGACGCCCGCGCCGAGGCCCACCGTCGCGGCCTGCCGCTTGTCCTGCGCGAAGTGGTGGTACGAGTGGAGGTCGTTGACGGCGAAGTAGTCGGAGACCACGCTGCCGGTGAACCCCCACTGCCCGCGCAGGACGTCGGCGAGGAGTTCCTGGTTGGCATGGCACGGGACGCCGTCGAGCTCGTGGTAGCCCGCCATCACCGACTGGAGCCCGCCGTCGCGGACCGCCGCCTCGAACGGATACAGGTACACCTCGCGCAGCAGGCGCGGCGGCAGATGGGCCGGTGCCCAGTTCAGCCCACCCTCGGACGCCCCGTAACCGACGAAGTGCTTGGCGGTGGCGAGGACGCCGTCGGTCAGGTCGGCGCCCTGCAGGCCCCGAACGAACGCCACCCCCATCCGGGACACCAGGTACGGGTCCTCGCCGTAGGTCTCCTCCGTCCGGCCCCACCGAGGGTCGCGCACCACGTCCAGCACCGGAGAGAGCCCCTGGTGACTTCCCATGGCGCGCATCTGCGCGCGAACGGCGTCGGCCAGCTGCCGGTTGAGCTCCGGCGCCCACGTGCTCGCCACGCCGATCGCCTGCGGGAAGATGGTCGCCTCGCGGGCCATGACCCCCGAGCACACCTCCTCGTGCACGATCGCCGGGATCCCCAGCCGGGTCTCGGTCACCAGGAAGCGCTGGATCGCATTGGCGGCCCGCGCCACCTGCGCCGCCTTCAGGCTGGTCGCGCCCGCGACGCGGGTCACGTGCCCCAGGCCGTGTCGAAGGATCGGTCGGGCCCGCTCCGCGGCGAACCGACCCCCCTCCAAGAGGGCGAACGCCCACGTGCTGCCCAGCTGCGCGAGCTTCTCCTCACGGGTCATCCGGGCCAGCAGGTCGGACACCCGATCATCGACGGACGCTGTCGCATCCGCGTAGGTCGCCTCGATCTCCGGCTCAACAGTGGTCACCCGGTCACCCCCATCACCGCGACAAGCTGGTCGTTCGGCCTCGTCGGTCACCACGCCACCGGGGCCTGGCCGCGCGCTGCGGACGACGGCCGGGAAGCGGTGGCGACTAAGCGGTGGCGGCGAGGCGGGCGGGAGCGGGACACCAGGTCAGCTGTGGCGGTCTGCCCCGGAGGGCGTGCCGGCCGGACATTGATCCAGGTGCCATGTTCCCTTACGTAAACGTAATCGGTAACGTTTACATAGATCGAGAACGTAATCGAAGACGATCACGTTGTCCAGAGCTCACACTGCCTCCACCACCCCTCGGTCCCGGCGTTCGAGCAGTGCTGTCGCGTCGGACCCGCACGAAGGGAGCCAGCCCTGAACACCCACCTCGACAGCGCGCCGGACAACAGCGTGCACACGGCCCGCCTGACCCTGGACCCCCGCCGACGCGTCGCACCGGTGCCACGTCGACTCTTCGGCTCGTTCGTCGAGCACCTGGGGCGCTGCGTCTACAACGGAATCTACGAGCCGGGGCACCCGACGGCCGACGCCGACGGCTTCCGGGGCGACGTCCTCGCGCTGGTGCGCGAGCTGGGCGTCACCACCGTCCGCTACCCCGGCGGCAACTTCGTCTCCTCCTACCGCTGGGAGGACGGCGTCGGTCCGGTCGACAAACGCCCGGCGAGGCTCGACCTCGCCTGGCACAGCCTGGAGACCAACGCGTTCGGGCTCGACGAGTTCATGAGGTGGGTCGGCAAGGCCGGTGTGGATCCGATCATGGCGGTCAACCTCGGCACCCGTGGCACCGCCGAGGCCGTCGACCTGCTCGAGTACGCCAATCACCGCGGTGGGAGCCACCTCGCCGACCAACGCCGCGACAACGGCGCTGTCGACCCGTACGGCATCAAGCTGTGGTGTCTGGGCAACGAGATGGACGGCCCGTGGCAGGTGGGTCAGCGCAGCGCGACCGAGTACGGGCGACTCGCGGCACAGACCGCGAAGGCCATGCGACGCTTCGACCCCGATCTCGAACTCGTCGCCTGCGGCTCCTCACACCTCGGTATGCCGACCTTCGGCAGCTGGGAACGCGACGTGCTGACCGAGGCGTACGACGACGTCGACCTGATCTCGCTGCACGCGTACTACCAGCCGGTCGACGACGACCTGGCCAGCTTCCTCGCCTCGGCCGAGGACATGGACAGGTACATCGACGCCGTCACCGCCATCGCCGACTCGGTCGGAGCGATCCGTCGGTCGACCAAGAAGATCATGATCGCGTTCGACGAGTGGAACGTCTGGTACCAGTCCGCCGCCCCGTCCACGCCCCCGAGCGGCGAGGACTGGCCGGTCGCGCCGCCCCTGCTGGAGGACCACTACAACGTTGCCGACGCGGTCGTCGTCGGCGGCCTGCTCATCAGCCTGCTCCGGCACAGCGACCGGGTGAGCGCGGCCTGCCAGGCCCAACTGGTCAACGTCATCGCACCGATCATGACCGAGACGGGCGGCGCGGCCTGGCGGCAGACCATCTTCCACCCCTTCGCCCGCACCGCCCGGCACGCCCAGGGCACGGTGTTGGACGTGCTGCGCGAGGGCAGCACGACGACCACCGACCGCTACGGTGAGATCGACGCTGTCGACGCGGTCTCCACCTGGGACGACACCACCGGGGAGATGACAGTCTTCCTCGTCAACCGCGCCCTCGACACCCCGGCCGAAGTGACCATCGACGTCGCCGGCGCGCAGGTCAGCGACATCGTCGAATGCGTCACCGTCGGCGGCACCGACCTGCACGCCAAGAACACGGCCGACGGTCCGGACCACGCCGCGCCGCGTTCCAACGGCACGGCACGGGGCGCCGACGCCAGCGTGCAGCTGACTCTTCCACCCGCGTCCTGGACCATGCTGCGACTCCGCGCCACCGACACGACCCCGTGACCGGCTGACGAATGGACCGGACGTGCCCCGGCCGCGCACACCCTGGCTTCACCAGGGGCCGCGCGGCCGGGGCTTCCCCACCACAGGGAGTACGGTGTCGAGCCGGCTGTTACCGGACCTCGAGCGGGGTGCTGTGGGAGTCGTTGAAGAGCCTGTCGCCCTGGTAGCGGGCGACCACCGGCGCGTTCAGCTCACCATGGACGGTCTTTTTCAGCCGGGCGACGCCGTCGTGCACCGGGGCCGACCCGAGGTGCGTGTCACCCACGTAGAAGTCGACAGTGCCGGAGGGCGCCGACGTGCTGGTGCTGACCGTGCCGACCGTCGCGGTGGCGGTGACCTTCGTGTGGTGCGAGCCGCCCGCCGGTGACGTCGTGACGACGAGGTCGGTGGTCGTGGCCCGGAACGTCAGCGTACGCAGGTAGTGGTTCAGCAACGGACGCCACACGTGCCAGGTGTGCACGCCCGGCACGTTGTACTCGTCCAGCTCGACGCCGGCGGTGCGCAGGGCAGCGGCGTTGCGCTGCGAGTTCTCGGCGATGTTGCCCAGCCGGTCCTGCAGCCCTGTGCCGATCATGATGCCGCCGGCCACCGCCTTCATGCTGTCGACCTGGGCCTGTGTGGCGGCCGGACCGCCCGCGCTCCAGGCCGCGTGGTAGCCGAACAGGTCGGTGTGGTTGTACATGATGGTGTACGCCCGGCTGCCACCGGCGGAGAAGCCGGCGAACGCGCGGTCCTGCGCCCGGGTCGAGACGCGGTAGTTCTGCTCGACGAACGGGAAGATGTTGTTCCGTAGTTCGTTGACGTAGCCCTCGTGCCACCGGGGAGGCCGTTGAAGTCGGTGGACACGATCACCATGGGCTGCGCCGCACGCTCCTTGATCGCGTTCTCCAGGATGAGGTGGGCAACGCCCTGCATCGTCCAGGCGGTCGAGTGGTCGCCGCTGCCATGGCTCAGGTAGAGGGTCGGGTACGGCGTGGCCCGGTTGGGGTCGTAGCCGTGTGGCAGGTAGACGACGATGTCGTGGACTCCCGCCGGGTTGGTCGACAGCGGCGAGGCGTACCGCCGGGACTCCAGCCGGCCGGCCCTGGCGACCGGAGCCTGGTATCCGGTGTCGTACGTCGGGAACTTTTTGCTGGTAGGGACGTAGATCGTGCTGCGTACCGCGCCGGGCGCTCCCGGGTACTGCGGCTGGATCTGCCAGCGGTTGGCGGGGTCGTCGTGCAGGGCGCAGCCGGTGGCGAGCTCGTTGGCGCAGTCGTGGATGAACGCGTAGCGGAAGGTGCCTGCCGGCAGCGGAGTAGTGAAGGTCCAGACCCCGTCCGGGCCCTTTCGCATGGCCTGGGTGTGCCACGGGGTGGCCGCGACGTCGCCGGGTTGCCACTCGGCGGGCGGTCGCGCGTCACCGCAGTCCTGGCAGGCGATGTTCTCCGGTCGGGAGCCACCTGGAACAGGTTGCGACGGCCGCCAGGCCGCGGTCGCTAGGTCCGTCAGCGGGTGTCGCTGTCGTCCTCGGCCACCGGCTCACCGGCCGGGCCGTACGGCGACACCTGCCCCTTGGGCACCGGACGACCGGCGTCACCGCGCGACGAGCCGCGGTTGGCCGGATGCCCGCCCGGGGCGGGGCCCTTGTTGTCCTGGCTGGTGGCGCCCAGTGCGTTGCGGCGCAACTCCTGCTGCTGCGGGTTCGTCACGGGGTGTCTCCCTCCGGTACGGCAGGCGGCAGAAGCCGCCTCCACAGTCGGCATACCCGCCCGCCCCGATGGCATTCCGGCCTCGGCCAGCGGTGCGACGGCTAGCGGCTTCTCAAGTGGGTAACCCGACCGGGTGGGCAATGATCGAAGTGTGGTGCGGGTGTTGCTCGACCGGCGTGGCCGCACGTACGCGGAGGAGGCCGGCATCCGGCTCTCCGACCGGCCGGGGCCGCTGTACCAGCTGCTGGTGCTGACCACGCTGCTGAGCACCCGGATCCGCGCGTGCGTGGCGGTGGACGCGGCGCGGGAACTGTTCGCCGCCGGCTACCGCACCCCACAGGCGATGGAGGCGGCCAGGTGGCAGGAGCGCGTCGACGCGCTGGGCCGGGGCCACTACCGCCGCTACGACGAGCGGACCGCCACCATGCTCGGCACCGGCGCCCGGCTGTGCCTGGACCGTTGGCACGGAGACCTGCGACGCCTGCACCGGGAGGCCCAGGGCGACCCGGCCGGGCTGCGGCGACGGCTCACCGAGTTCCCCGGCATCGGCCCCACCGGCGCGGACATCTACCTGCGCGAGGCACAGACCGTCTGGTCGGACGTGCGCCCGTACGCCGACCGTCGGGCCCTGGCCGGGGCGAAGCGGTTGGGCCTGCCGGGGTCCCCGGACCGGCTCGCCGGTCTCGTCGACGAACCGGACTTCGGCCGGCTCGCGTCAGCGCTGGTACGGGTGGCGCTGGGTGAGGAGTCCGCCGGTGAGGTCACCCGGGTCGCCGCCCGTTGAGGCGCTCATTTGACCGTCTTGTCCCCCGGCCGGGTCAGGTGCCACACCAGCAACGCGGCGAGCAGCGCCAGGACCACCACCCCGCCGGAGATGCCACGGCCCTCCTCGGGGCTGCGGCCGGCGCTGCCGAAGTAGATCACCGCGAGGCCGGCCAGCACCGTGACGAACGTACGCAACCCTCGGTCCTTCACGTCTGGCACCGTAGGCGTACCGCGTTCCCCGCCTTGTCGATTTGGACCTTTTGTCAGCCTTCTGGGTGAACGCTCAGCGCTCGGTGACGAACCCGCAGAGGCGCACCCGGCGCACCGCCCGGTCGGCGACCTCCACCACCTGCAGGGTCAGACCGGGCAGCCGCACCGTCTCACCCGGGGAGTCCGGCAGGTGCCGCAGTCGGGCCAGCACCAGACCAGCCACTGTCGTGTAGTCCCGGGACAACGGGAAGCTCAGCCGCACCCCCAGGTCGGGCAGGTCGTGCAGCGGGAAGTCACCGGGCACCAGCAGGGACCCGTCCGGCTCCCGGACCACCCCGTGCACGTCCCGGTCGGTCTCGTCGTACAACTCACCGACCACCTCGGCCAGAAGATCCTCCATGGTGATCATGCCGTCGATGCCCCCGTGCTCGTCGACGACCAGGGCCAGTTGCTGATGCTCCTGGCGCAGCCGACGCATCGCGTCGGCGACCGGCAGGGTCACCGGCAGCAGCAGCGGCGCCTGGACCCGCTCACCCACTTCAGCGGTTCCGGCCCGCACCAGGTCGCGGATGTGCACCACCCCGAGCACCTCGTCCAGGCCGCCGGGGCCGGTGACGGGAGCGCGGGACCGTCCGGCGGCGGCGAGCCGCCGGACGCCCTCGTCGGCGGCCAGACCGGCGCCAGGAGGTGTACGCCGAGCCGATCCGCCCGGACCTGATCGCCGAGCGGGTCCGCGAGCTGCGTGCC
>NZ_JBEYSL010000233.1:0-9967 GCF_040642735.1 Micromonospora sp. NPDC047753
ACAAGGCCCGCCGGCTGCTCTGGCCGGTCAAGCAGAAGTACGGCCAGCAGATCTCCTGGGCCGACCTGCTAGTGCTCGCCGGCAACGTCGCCCTGGAGTCGATGGGCTTCAAGACCTTCGGCTTCGGCTTCGGTCGCGAGGACGTCTGGGAGCCCGAGGAGATCTTCTGGGGCCCCGAGGACACCTGGCTGGGAGACGAGCGCTACGCCTCCGAGAAGGAGATGGCGGCCGGCGTCGGCTCGACCGAGATGGGGCTCATCTACGTCAACCCGGAGGGCCCCCGCGGCAACGCGGACCCGCTTGCGGGGGCGCACTTCATCCGCGAGACCTTCGGCCGGATGGCGATGAACGACGAGGAGACCGTCGCCCTCATCGCCGGTGGTCACACCTTCGGTAAGACCCACGGTGCCGGCGTCGCCGACAACCACGTGGGTCCGGAGCCCGAGGGCGCCCCGCTGGAGGCGCAGGGCCTGGGTTGGCTGAGCACCCACGGCAGCGGCAAGGGCGCGGACACGATCACCAGTGGTCTCGAGGTGACGTGGACCGACGTGCCGACGCAGTGGAGCAACCGCTTCTTCGAGATCCTCTTCGGCTACGAGTGGGAGCTCACCACCAGCCCCGGCGGTGCGAAGCAGTGGGTCGCCAAGGACGCCGAGGCGATCATCCCGGACCCCTTCGACCCGGCGAAGAAGCACCGGCCGACGATGCTCACGACCGACCTGTCGCTGCGCGTCGACCCGGCGTACGAGAAGATCTCCCGCCGCTTCCTGGAGAACCCCGACCAGTTCGCGCTGGCCTTCGCCAAGGCGTGGTACAAGCTGCTGCACCGCGACATGGGCCCGATCGAGCGCTTCCTCGGGCCGTGGGTGGCCGAGCCGCAGCTCTGGCAGGACCCGGTGCCGGCCGTCGACCACGAGCTGGTGGGCGACGCCGACATCACCGCGCTCAAGGCGAAGGTCCTCGAGTCCGGTCTCACGATCGACCAGCTGGTCTCCACCGCCTGGGCCTCTGCCGCCAGCTTCCGGCACACCGACAAGCGCGGCGGTGCCAACGGGGCGCGCATTCGCCTCGAGCCGCAGCGCAACTGGGAGGTCAACCAGCCGGAGCAGCTCGCGACCGTCCTGACCACCCTTGAGGGCATCCAGCGGGAGTTCAACGAAGCCGGCGGCGCGAAGATCTCGATCGCCGACCTGATCGTGCTGGCCGGTTCGGCAGCCGTCGAGAAGGCTGCGCGGGACGCCGGCGTCGAGGTGACAGTGCCGTTCCGGGCGGGCCGCACCGACGCGACCCAGGAGCAGACCGACACTGAGTCGTTCCGGGTCATGGAGCCGCGCGCCGACGGTTTCCGCAACTACCTGCGTCCCGGCGAGAAGACCCAGCCGGAGGTGCTGCTCGTCGACCGTGCGTACATGCTCAACCTGACCGCGCCCGAGATGACCGTCCTCATCGGCGGCCTGCGCTCCCTCGGCGCCAACGTCGGCGGCAGCCAGCACGGTGTGCTGACCGACCGGCCGGGCGTGCTCACCAGCGACTTCTTCGCCAACCTGCTCTCCCCGGGCACCCGGTGGAGCGCGTCGAAGTCCGACGAGCACGTGTACGAGATCCGCGACCTGGCCACCGATGAGGTGAAGTGGACCGCCACCGCGGTCGACCTCATCTTCGGGTCAAACTCGCAGCTGCGCGCCCTCGCCGAGGTCTACGCCAGCCAGGACGCCCGCGACAAGTTCGTCGCCGACTTCGTGGCCGCCTGGACCAAGGTCATGGAGCTCGACCGGTTCGATCTCGCCTGACAGGTACCACCGACGAGCCCCGGCCGATCCGCACGTGATCGACCGGGGCTCGTCCCGTTCGCGTGCCGTTCGACGCGGCACCAGCGCCGGTCACCTCGATGTCACCCCCGGTGCCATTCCCTTTGCGGCGAATCCCATGGATGATTTTTCTGTCTCATTGATCAGGTGGCGGACGGGCCCATCCATGGCAAGGTGTTGACCCTGCCCCGGGCGGCGGGCGCGGACCCAGTCACGCAGGGAGTCAACGTGGCCCATCCCGACCTGCAGGCCGAGGACGTGGACCAGCACGCCGGAAGCCCTGCGATACCCCGGCAACGGGTGGTCTCCGCCGGGCGGTCCCGGGCGGGCGTCGCCGACACAGCAGTCGCCTGGCGTCCGCTGCGGATCGCGATGATCGGTCAGAAGGGGATGCCGGCGACCTACGGCGGGATCGAACGGCACGTGGAGGAGATGGCCAGCCGGCTCGCCAGCTACGGCCACGAGGTCACCGTCTACTGCCGCCGGAGCTACGGCGAGACGCCCGCCGACGGCTACCGGGGCGTACGGCTGCGCCAGACCCACACGATAGCGAGCAAGCACCTCGACGCCATCGTGCACGCGGCGACCTCGACCATGGCGGCGATGGCCGCGCGGCCCGACATCGTCCACTACCACGGGCTCGGGCCGGCCCTGGTCGCTCCACTTCCGCGTGCCCTGTCCCGGGCGCGCGTGGTGTTGACGGTGCACGGGCTGGACAACCAGCGGGGCAAGTGGGGGCTTGCCGCGCGGGCAGTGCTGGGCAGCGCCCACTGGTTCAGCGGGTACGTCCCGCACCAGCGGGTGGCGGTCTCCCAGGGGCTCGCCGCCCACTACGGCGCCCGGTTCGGCCGCCCGACGACCTACATCCCGAACGGCGTGAACCCGGCGCGACCGGCGCGTACCCGTCAGATCCAGAACCGGTTCGGGCTGACCCCCGGCGGCTACCTGCTGCTGGTCGGTCGGCTGGTGCCGGAGAAGGCGGCCGACCTGCTGATCCGGGCCTTCCGCCGGACCGAGACCCCGATGCGCCTGGCGATCGTCGGCGGGTCGTCGTTCACCGACGACTTCGTGGACCGGCTGCGCCGGGAAGCCGGGGCGGACGACCGGATCGTCTTCACCGGGTTCGCCTACGACGACCTGCTCGCCGAGCTGTACGCCGGAGCGGCCGGCTTCGTTCAACCGTCCCGGTTGGAGGGACTGCCGTTGACGTTGCTGGAGGCGGCCGCGTACGGGCTGCCGGTGGTCGCCAGCGACATCGCGCCGCACGTCGAGGTGCTCAAGGCCGACACCGCCGGCGGGCGGTTGTTCCGCGACGGCGACGAGGACGACCTGGTCCGGGTGTTGACGTCGCTGCTCGCCAACCTGCCGGGTGAACGGGCCGGCGCGGTGGCGCTGGGCGAGCAGATCACCAGCAGGTACAGCTGGGACACCGCCGCCCGCGAGTTGGAGCAGCTCTATCTCCGGCTGGCCCCGGAGCCGGGCCGCCGGGCGAGGGCACGACCCACGGCGACCGTCGACTGACCGGGCGGTGTCGGCCGGGGCAGTGTCGGGTCAGCCCCCCGGGGGACGGGGCAGTCGGTGCAACGGCCCCTTCTGCCGTCGAGGTGACAGGACTAGATTGAACCGATCTTGTGCCGGGAGGACATCGGTTGGCCGCGCCCGGCAGCGGCCGAGCAGCGTCGATTCAGTTCAGTGGGATCAGTGGAACAACACACTCAGCAGGTCACTCCGCTCATGAGCAGGCGGCTCGACCCGACCCGCCTGCTCACCGGCGCGGCGGCGCTGGCCGCCGCGGTCGTGGCGGTGGTCGCGGGTGTCTCCATGGCGGCCGGTGACCGCAGGGGGATGGTGCTGCCGCTCGCGGCGGTCGTGGGGATCGCGGTGGCCGTCCTCGCGCTGACCCGGTTCGCCGGGTACGTGCTGCTGATGCTCGCGGTGCGCTCCTGCGTCGACCTGTTCAAGCTGACCGGCCCGAGCGCCGGCCAGGCCGAATCCGGCGGAACGGCCCGGGCGGTGGACCCCTCCACCCTGCTCGCCGTGCTGTTCCTCCTCGCCGCCGGGCTCTGGCTGGCCGCGCAGCTCAGCCGGCGCGGGCGGTTACGCGGCTCCCCGCTCAGCTGGGCCATGCTGCTCGTTGGTGCCAGCAGCCTGGTCAGCGCCCTCGGTGCCAGCCGGCCGGCGAACAGCCTGTTGGAGGCGCTGCGGATCCTCACCGTGGTGGTGATGTTCGTGGTGCTGGAACAGCTCATGCCGGACACCGCGGCGATCCGTCGGGTCCTGCTCGCCTGCTACGCCTCGCTGGTGCTGGCGCTGGGCTACACAGTCGTGCTGTCGCTGCTCGGCAACCCGCCGGCCGAGGTGAAGGGCGACTTCACCCGCATCAGCGGCACGTTCAGCCAGTCGACCACGTTCGGCCGCTACCTGATGTTCATGGTGATCTTCGGGTTCGCGATGTACCGCTTCCTCGATCGTCGCCTGCGGGCGTCCCTCGGGGTGCTGCTCGCGCTCTCGCTGCTGTTCCTGCTGCTCACCAACACCCGCAGCGCCCTGCTCGGTGCGGCGATCGGCCTGGTGGTGGTCGCCGCGCTGCATCGCAGCAAGCGGATGCTGGTCACCCTCTGCGTGGTGGCGGTCGCCGGGGTGGCACTGGTGCCCGCCGTCGGCGAACGCTTCGCCCAACTCGGCACGTCCCGGGCTGTCGGCGGAGACCCGACCGGAAACACCCTGGCCTGGCGGATCGGCTACTGGACCGAGATCGTCACACTCGCCGACCGGAACCCGGTGACCGGCATCGGGCCGAACATGACCCAGCGGGAGACCGACGAGGCGAAGAAGCCGCACAACGACTTCCTGCGGGCGTACGTGGAGACCGGGCTGCTCGGTCTCGGGGCGTACCTGCTGATGCTGTTCGCCCTTCTGCACACCGCCCGGACCGCGCTGCGGCGCGCGCCTCCGGGCAGCTTCGAGCGCGGCGTCGCGGTCGGGTTCACCGGCTGCGCCGCCGCGTTCGTGGCGATCAGCGCCGCCTCCAACGTCATTTCCAACGTGGTCACCCTCTGGTACTTCGTCGCGTTCGCCGCGGCGGCCAGCGTGATCGCCCGCCAACCGGCTCCGAACCTGACCGGCGAGCAGCCACGAGGCACGTCCGTCCCGGTTTGACTGAACGACAGCATTGGGGAAAAAGTGGAGATCGTCGACTACCTGCGGGTCGCCCGGCGGCGCCTCTGGGTACTCGTGGGGGTGCCGGTGCTCGCCACCGGCGCCGCGGCCGCCATCGTCCTGTCAGCGCCACAGCAGTTCAGCGGGACCGCGTACGTGGCGGCGCCGGCCCTGGTGGGCGGCGTGGCCGGGACGCAGTACACCGGTACGCAGGCGGCGAACCAGTTCGTCGCGGCGTTCGGCGCGGCGGTCACCTCGCCCCGCGTCCTCGCCGACGTGGCCGCCGACACCGGGGTGCCGCCGGAGCGGTTGCGCGACGGGCTCGCCATCACCCAGGTCGGCGCGAGCAGCCAGTTGGAGGTGACCTACACCGCCGGCGACCGGGCTACTGTCGCGCCGGTGCTGACCGCGACCACCACCCGGGCGCTGGCCTTCCTCTTCTCCTCCCAGGTCGGCATCGCCACCGGTGAGGTCGAGGCGGCCAACGCCGACGTCACCGCGGCGACCAAGGCGATCGGTGAGTGGGAGAAGGCGAACAAGGTCTCCCAGCCGGACCGGATCTACCAGGCCACATTGGGCGAGCTGACCAGCCTGCGCCAGCAGCAGCTCTCCATGCAGGCGGTCGGCAACGGTCGAGGTGTCGACGCGGCGACCGCCGCGATCACCGCCGCCCAGAAGAAGCTCGACGAGCTGGGGCCGAAGCTCCCCGACTACCAGGCCCTGATCGCCCAGCGGGACGCGGCGACCAACGCCCTGTCCCAGGCGCGGGAAGGGTTGCAGGCGGCGCGGGCGCAGGCCCAGGCCGCCGATCCGTTGCAGGTGACCAGCATCGGCGAGGCGCACGAGGTGAGCCGGATGACCGAGCTGGTGCGCACCGGCCTGCCGGTGGGCGGTGCGGGTCTGCTGCTCGGGGTGCTGCTGGTGGGCGTACTCGAACTGCTCTCCCGGGGTCGTGCCGCCGCCCGGCCGGTGGCTCCGGCGGCGACCACAGCGGCCCCCTCGGCGCCGGCGGAGACCGTGAGCGCGGCACGGCCGTGACCGCCGGAGAACGGCCCGGCGGGTGCGCGAGGTGACCGGCCGGTCGCCGACCGCGCCGGAGACCGGCGACCAGCAGGTACGCGGCATGGCCCGCGGCGGTGTGCTGAACCTGGGCAGCGCCGTGCTCAGCCAGGTGGCGCTCTTCCTGGTCATGTTGTTGCTGGCCCGGGTCCTGGGTGTACGCGAACTCGGCCGGTACGCCCAGGTCTACGCCGTGCTGTCGCTGCTGGGGCTGCTCTCGCTCTCCGGCTTCCGGGCCGGGCTGACCCGGTTCGTGGCGGTGCACCTCGCCGACGACGAGCCGGCCGCCCTGCGGGGCGCGATCCGGCTCGGGATCGGCATCTCGGCCGTGGCGTCCACAGTGATCGCTCTTGGTCTGGTGGTCGGCGCGCCGTGGCTCGCCGACGCCCTGCACGACCCGCAGCTCACCACCGGGCTGCGGTTGGCGGCGCTCTGCCTGCCCGCCGCCACCGTCTGCGAGGCCGCCCTCGCGGCCACCCGCGGGTGGCGCACGCAACGGGCGTACGCGCTCATCGGCCAGGTCTACGAGCCGGCCGCCCGGCTGATGCTCACCGCTCTGGCGCTCGCCCTCGGGGCCGGCCTGACCGGCGCGTTCTGGGCGCTGGTGGCGGCGAGCTGGAGCGCGGCCGGGCTCGCCCTCGTGGCGCTCGCCCGGATGGTGCGCCGGGTGCCCGCCGCCCGGCCCGCGTACCGGCCGGGTGAGCTGTTCCGGTTCTCCACCGTCAGCTGGGTCTCCTCGCTGTCGTCCACCGGGCTGATCTGGGTGGACGCGCTGCTGCTCGGCTTCTTCGACTACGGTCCCGACGCGATCGGCGTCTACCACGTGGCGACCCGGCTGGTCACTATCGCGGTGTTCGTGCTGGCACCGGTGAACGCCTCGTTCGGTCCGCACCTGGCGCACCTCTACCACCAGGGTCGACTGGACGAGGTACGCCGGATCTACCGGGTCGCCACCGGTTGGGTGCTCCGGCTGTCGCTGCCGGCCTTCGTGGCCCTGCTGGTCTTTCCGGAGCAGTTGCTGCGCGTGGTCGGCGGACCGGGTCTGGCCGGCGGTGCGGCGGTGACCGTTGTGCTGGCGCTCGGCCAACTCGTGAACGCCGCCACCGGGCCCTGCGGGACGCTGCTGAACATGTCCGGCCGGGTCTCGGTCAACATGGTGGACAACCTCGCGGCCCTGCTGCTCAACGTCCTGCTCAACCTCTGGCTCATCCCGGCGTACGGCATTCTCGGCGCGGCGGTGGCCTGGGCGGTGTCGTTGGCAGCGGTGAACGTCGCCCGGGTCTGGCAGGTGCGCGCGCAGGTGCACACCGTGCCGGTGACGGCGGGCATGGTCAAGGGCCTGGTCGCCGCGCTGGTCGCGATGGGTGCCGGGTTCGGTGTGCGGTGGCTGCTCGGGGGCGGGACCGTGCAGCTCGTGGTCGGTCTGGCCGCGATCGTGGCGGTGTACCTCGCCGTGGTGCTCGCCCTCGGGCTCAGTCGGGAGGACGTCATGGTGTTGCGCTCGGTGACCCGCCGAGGCCCTCGACGCGCCCCGGCCGACCCCGCCGACCCCGCCGACCCCGCCGACCCCGCCGACGGTGCCGACGGTGCCGACGGTGCCGGTGTGGGTGCCGCCCGCCCAGTGGTCCGCTCGTGACCGGCGTCGTGCGGCGTCAGGTCACCGACCGGCTGCGTCGGGGGGTACGCGCGGCGCGGGCGTGGGGGCGTGCGGCGAAGCCGGGAGAGCCCGGTCCGTTGCCCGATTTCCTGGTGATCGGTGGGCAGCGCTGCGGCACCACGTCGCTGTACCACCACCTTGCCGCGCATCCGCTGGTCCGGGTGGCCAGCGGCAAGGAGTTGCAGTACTTCAGCATCCACCACGGCCGGGGCGTGCTGTGGTACCGGGGGCATTTCCCTCGTCTCGCCCCGGGTGAGCGCACGTTCGAGGCGAGCCCCTACTACCTGTTCCATCCGAGCGTGCCGGCCCGGGTCGCGGCGACCCTGCCGCAGGCGCGCTTCGTCGTCCTGCTGCGCGATCCGGTGCAGCGGGCCTACTCGCACTACCTGCACACCCGCTCGTACGGCGTCGAGCCGCTGTCCTTCGCCGACGCCCTCGACGCGGAGGAGGAGCGGCTGGCCCGGGCGGCGCGCGGTGGCCCGGACAGCGCCGCCGCGCACCGGGCGTTGCGTAACTATTCGTATGCCGCCCGGGGTCGCTACGCCGAGCAGTTGGACCGCTGGTTCGCGCATGTCCCGCGGGAGCGGATCCACGTCGCCCGAACCGAGGACCTGCACACCGACCCGGCCGGCACGTACGCCGACATGCTGCGCTTCCTCGGCCTGCCGGCCTTCACCCCCGAGGCGTTCACCCGGCACACCCGTCGCGTCGACCCGGGAGTCTCCGAGCTCACGCCGGAGCTGCGAGAGCGCCTGGGTGAGCACTTCGCGCCGCACAACGCGCGCCTGGCCGCGCTGTTGGGCTGGCCCGACCCCTGGCCCGGCTAGGGCGCGGCGGTCTTCGTCCTAGCGGACGGCGGCGAGGATCCGGTCCACCGGCTGGTCGGCGCGGAGCAGGACGGGGACGTCGGTCACTGTGGTGCCGCCGCCGGCCGCGCCCAGTGGGGAACCCACCGTCCCGGTCCGTCCGCCCGGTGTCGCCGGCACGGTCACCGGCGTGTTCGACGCCGACCACAGCACCAGCGTGCTCGACCCGCCCCGGACGAACGCGACCCCGTGCAGCCTGCCGGCCACCGGGGCGGGCAGCGGGGTGACTGTGGCGTCCCGCGCCGCGTCGGCCAGGGCGGCCAGCATCCGACCGGCGTCCCGCTCGGCCCCGTCCGGGTCGAGCAGGCCGTAGCGGACCTCGCTACCGGCGGCGTTGTTCGGGTTGTACGCCAACGGCAGCCAGCTGATCTCACCGATCCCGCCGGCGACCAGCAGGGTGACCGTCTTGACCATCTCCGCCGCCCGACTGGCCGGGTCACCGTCGCCGTCGCGCCAGAACTGCCCGACCTCCCACGCCTGGATCGGCGTACCCGGTGGTGTGGTGGCGCGCAGGTAGTCCAGCAGCGGGGCCACCCCGCTGAAGTGCTCGTAGAAGTGCACCTGGCGGACGTCGACGGTGCGGTCGGTCAGCAGCGACTCGGTCACCGCCAGGAAGCGCAGGCTGCGGCTGTTGGTCTCGGTGCCCAGCGCCCCGCGCAGTTGCGCCTCCCCGTTCACCGCCGGGATCTGCTGCCCCCGGGTGCCGACCCGACGGTGGAAGTACGCCTGGTAGGCGGCGACGGCCTCGGGCATCCGACCGGCGCGCACCAGCCGGTCGGCGACACCCATGCCGTACGCGACGCTGCTGATGCCGGAGTCGACCACCAGCGCCTTCGGGTCGGTCGCGCGGATCGTCTCGGCGGCGGCCCGGACCAGCCGCGCGTACTCCTCGGGGCTGCCGGCCCAGTAGCTCGGCGCGTTGACCTCGTTCTCGATGGCGTACTCCCGTACCCCGTACGGGCCGTAGCGCTGCACCACCGAGCGGACGAATCGCTGGTACGCGCCGAGGTCGGTGGGCATCGCCGACTCGGTCTTGTTCGCCGCGCCCCGGGTGTAGCGGGCCTTGCCACCGGTCGCCCAGCACACGCCGGTGCGGATTTTCAGGTGCAGCGTGACGCCCAGGTCCCGGCTGCGCGAGGCGATCTCGTCCAGCCCAGCCCAGTCGACCTGCCCCGAGGTCCGTTCGATCTCGCACCAGGAGATCTCCTCGTACGTCGCCGAACCGGCGAGCCGGCGCAGGTACGGCTCGAACTGCTGGTACCGCGACCAGTCCCAGTGCGCGCCGAACGGGTTGCTCACCGGGTCGCCGACGCGCGCCGGCGGGGCGGCTCCGGGTGCCACCTTGGCGGAGCCAGCCGATGCCCCGCCCCCCCCCCAGCGGCCCCAGGACGAGGCCGCTATCCCCCTACGACGCACCT
>NZ_JBEYSL010000234.1:0-9965 GCF_040642735.1 Micromonospora sp. NPDC047753
CGAGTTGGTGTCGCGCGGTTTCCGCGCCACCCTCTTCTGCGCCGCCCACAGCGAGGCACCCGGCGACGAGGTCAACGAGGCAGGCGTCCGGCTGGTGCGGCGCGGCGGCAGACACACGGTCTACCTGTGGGCGGCGCTCTGCTACCTGGCCGGCGCAGTGGGCGTGGGCCCACTGTCGAGCCGTCGGGGCGGCCGGCCCGACATCCTGGTCGACGTCTGCAACGGGTTGCCGTTCCTCTCCCCGCTGTGGACACGGCGCCCGGTGGTCAAGCTGATCCACCACGTGCATCGCGAGCAGTGGCCGGTGGTCCTTCCGCAGTGGGCCGCCCGGTTCGGCTGGTGGGTCGAGTCATCGCTCGCCGTACGCGTCTACCGGCGGTGCCGATACGTCACCGTCTCCGAGGCCACCCGTAGAGAACTGGCCGTGCTGGGCGTACCGCCGGAGCAGGTCGCCGTGGTGCACAACGGCACCCCGGCGCTGCTCCGCACCGACGCCGAGCGGGCACCGTTCCCGCTGCTCGTGACGCTGAATCGGCTGGTGCCACACAAGCGGGTCGAGGTGGCGTTGCGGGCGGTCGCGGCCCTCGCCGACGAGTTGCCCCAGCTGCGGCTGGTCGTCGCCGGCCAGGGCTGGTGGGAGTCGCACCTGCGCGAGCTCGCCGCGGAGCTGAACATCATCGAGCGGGTGGATTTCCGTGGCTTCGTGACGGAGGAGGAAAAAGCCGCTCTGCTCGCCTCGGCCTGGGTCGCCCTGACCCCGTCACTCAAGGAGGGCTGGGGCCTGACGATTGTCGAGGCGGGTTCCGCGGGCACGCCAACGGTCGCGTTCCGGGAAGCGGGTGGAGTCGCCGAAGCTGTCGTCGACGGGCGTACCGGCCTGCTGGCCGACGACATCGACGATTACCTGGCGAAGGTGCGCACACTTCTGCACGAGGACGAAATGCGGCGAGAGATGGGGGCGCAGGCCCGGGAGCACGCGGCGAGCTTCACCTGGCAGGCCGCGGGTGGGCACTTCGCGGACCTGCTGGGCGGTGTGGAGTCGCCCCGCCCGGTGCAGCAGCGGGGCGAGCCGTCCTACCTGTCGCCGTAGACCACGGGGGCGTACGGGTCCTTCTTTCCGGCACGCTTGGCCGCTTCCGAAACACTCTTGGCCTCGTTGGCCGCCTCTTTGTCGGTGGCGGTCGCGGCGGCCGAGAGCCCGCCGAGGGCCAGGATCCCCAGCAACGCCGCCACCATGCCGGAGACGACCAGGGTCAGAGCTCTACGCATGCCAATCCTCCAATGGCGAGACGTGCGAGCGGACGTTACCACGCAGTAGGGCGCCGGTGTAGTGCCGAAATGGCGGCAGCCATGACCACCAGAAGGGCAGCGCCGAGCGCCATCACGACTGCCCACGCACCAAGTCCAGGGGGGGTCGATTCCGGAGGAACAGCGGGATTTCGGTAGAGGGTGAGAGACGGTCCCTCGTGAACGGCTTCGAGATCACGAAGGGTCGCAGGGTCGACCTCGCTGGGCAGTTGGTGCTGCACCACCACCCAGCGCACGCCGGTGGCCGAGACGGGCCGCCCCTCGGCCAACACCCGGCGCACCTCGCGGAGCCGTGGATTCTCGCCGGCCACCGCGACATCGCCGACCCGCAGTGTGTCGTCGGTCAGCACCGTCCCCGGCAGATAGCGCGGCAACGGATCCAGGACGACACGTCCCGGGTTCCACGGGTAGGCCCGGTAGGCGGACAGCGGCAGCGCGAGGATCTCCCCCGGCTCGCCGGCCACCCGCTCGGCGACCACCTGCCAGTCCGCCGGATAGCTCACCGGACGGAGCCGGCCGGCACCGCCGAAGGCGAGGTCCGGCATGACGGCCACTGGCAGGAGCAGCAGGCCGACCAGAACCACCCCCGCCACCTCCCGGTCGATCCTGGCCACCAGCCGCTCGGCTCCCAACGCGGCACACGCCACCAGCAGCAGGGCGTACGGGGCCAGGAACTTCTGGCCGTCTCGAAGCAGCCCCGCACCCGGCAGATGCACCACCGCCCAGCGCAACGCGGCGGCCCCGCCGGGGAGCACCCCGAGGGCAGCGAGAAGGCAGGCGACCCCGGCGAGCACCGCCAGCCGCACCGCCGCACCCGGGGGCAGCCGACGCCGCAGCAGGCCGGCACCGACACCGGCCAGGATCAGCAGGAGCAGGGTCGCCAGTGGCACCAGCGGTGCCGCGCGACTGGAGGGGGTCGCCTGGGCGCTCCAGACGCCACCCGTACCCGCGAGCGCCACCAGCGGACCGGCCCAGTTCTCCGAACGCGCCGCGAACGCCGCCACCCCCGCCGGATCGGATGACCCGCCGGCGCCGGTGACCAGGGCCGCGGTCACCCAGGGGGCGTTGAGTAACGCGACGCCGCCCACCACGAGCGCCGACCGGCGAACGTGCGTCCGGTCCCACACCAGCAGGACCACCGTGCCCAACGCGATCAACCCGCCGGTCGGGGTGATCGCGGCGGGAGCGGCGGCGAGCACCACCCGAGCGAGCGCGCCATCACGACCCGCTCGCAGGTCCAGCGCCGCCCGGACCAACCAGGGCAGCGCGGCGTACGCGAGCAGCAGCCCCCACTGTCCGATCAGCAGCCGCTCGGCAAGGTAGGGCGTCCACGCGTACGCCACCGCGGCGAGCAACCGGACCGCGAGCCGTTCGGTCGGCACCAGACGGCCGGCGCCGACCGCGGCCAGGAGAACCGCCCCACCGAGCGCCACCCGCTGCACCGCCCAGCCCGGCACGAGCTGGGTGACCAGGGACATCAGTGCGTCCATCGGCACCGCCCGGGGCAGAGTCTGCGCCGGGGCGACGAGATCCCAAGTCAGCGGCTGCCGGGGTACGAACACCATGTCGTACAGCAGCGCGTAGCCGGGTGCCGCGAGCGGGGCCAGCACCAGCACCGTGACAGCCGCCGCAACGGCGTACAGCGGCAGCGCGTCCCGCACCCGCCGCACCGGTGGGGCCCCGACGCCGGTGGTCTGCTCAACCATTCACGATGCCGGCACCGCGCGGCCGACGGTGATCAGTTGGGTGCACGCCCTGACCCCCGAGGTGCTCACGGTGACCTCGACGGCGTCCCCAGCCCCCTCCAGCAGGAAGAACACGTCGTTCAGCCCGCGCTTCAGGGTGATCACCCGGACGGCGTCCCCGAGACGGAAGAGTGCCGTCGAGTCGCCTGAACTGACATAGCCGAAATGGATCGCGTACGGCCACTCCTCCAGGTACCCGTCCAACGGGATTCGGGCGGGCTGACCGCCCTCCGCCAGGTGCCCGCAGTCGGGCACCGTGCCGGGCACGATCTTCCGCCCCTGAACTGCGACCGGACGGATCCGGCCGAAGTCGTCGAACATGAACGGCTTCTCGGCCTCCTCCACGAACGTGGGCCGACGCTCGGCCGGGCGGAAGAAGTGCGACTGGAGATTGTCCGGCCAGAAGTAGCCGGCGATGACGCGGTCCGGGACGGTGGTTTCCAGGAAGACGGTGCCCGGCGCAGCGGCGGCAAGCTCGATCTGCGTCGTCGCGAGGTAGTCCCGTCCGTACTTGGTGCTCCAGTTGTCCCCGAAACGGGCCGTGCTCCACAGCGTGCCCACCCCGATGGTGGCCAGGACGACGATTATCGAGACCAGGCCGACCGCGAAGGCACCCGGCTCCCGCAGAACGGTCGGCACCGGCCACGCGGACACGTCCTCCTCATCGGCGTCCTTCGTCCCCAACAGGGCCGCGCCGACACAGATCGCGGCGACCAGCACCACGTCGGCGACGTACCGGGGAATGATGCCCACGAACGAGCCGAGCGGCCCACCGAGGCGGGTCACGGCGAAGAGCGCGGCGACCAGCCCGAGGTAGCACGCGAGCAGCAGCCAGGCCCGCCGGGCCGACGGGCGCCGCCGCGCGGTGACCACGATGAGAGCCCCCAGCACCGCCCAGGACAGCCACTTGGCGATGTCGTACGGGTTCACGGCCGGCGGACCGTCACCGGCGTACGCCCAACGCCAGGGGCCGCCGAGCAGACCCGGAACGACGGTTTCGCCGACCAGATCACCGAGGAATTTGAGGACCTGACCGACGGATGTGGGTTCGTCCAACTCGCGGGCGGGACGGGTCAGATAGAACGCCAGGTACGCCCCCGAGAGCGCACCGAGCACCAGCCACGCCGGCCAGTGTCGGCGGACCGTCGTCACCAGGCTGCGCCAGGCGCCGCCCGACGTGAAGAGGAAGACGGTCAGCAGGAACAGCAGCGGCACGATCAGCAGGGACTTGGTGTCGAAGAGCAGGCCGAACACCACCCACAGGACGACCGCCACGAGGTGCCGCAGCCGGCCGGTCCGCACGTACCAGACCTGGGCCGTCGCCGCCATGACCAGGGCCAACTGCATCGGCATCACGAGCAGCCCGACCAGCCACAGCGAGGAAACCTCGAGCGTCAGCGGGCTGAACACGAACAGGCACAGCGGGATGAGCAGCCCCCAGCCCGGCCGGAGCAGATGGCGCAGCAACCGGTAGACGGCGAACCCGATCGCCGCCTGGCCGACCGCCAGCAGCAGCACCCAGGGCCAGGTGACAAAGCCCGCCACCCGCACCATCGCCCACGCCACCAGCAGGCCGCCGGGCATGAGGTGGTTGTTGAAGGTACGCAGGAGGAAGTCCGCGTCCAACCGGGTGTCGAGGACCTGGGCAGCGATGACGAACTCGTCCTGCGAGAACCAGCCACGGGTGGCAAGGCCGGCGCGCCACGCGACGGACACGACGATGAGGGCGATCGCTACCGCGCGGACGCGGTCGGCACGGAACCATCGGCCGACCGGCCCCGGCCGGTCGCCATCGGACGCGACGCGTTCCGGACGCGTCTCGGCCTCAGCTTCTGGCATTGACATGGTCGGCAGCCTGCCACACGCTTACACGCCGTGGGGACGGCCGTTCTCCCGATAACGCCACCGCAGCGCCCCTGGTCGCCCGTCCGTGCCCGGTCCGGATAACGTCGCGCGACAGTCGTCGGCTGCGGGTGCGCGTCCGGCCGGTGAAGACAGGAGCCGAAATGCGTGCAGAGGTGACCAGTGGCGCCGCTCCGGCGTCCAGTCGAAGCCGGCACACGGCCCGACGGTTCCGGCACCTGGTCATCTGCATCGCGCTGACCGCCCTCGCATTCCAGCAGGCCCCGGGTCAGGTCGTCCCCGACACCAAGGTCGACCTGAGCGTCAACCCGGCCGGCTGGCTGCTCCGCTCGCTGCACCTCTGGGACCCCACCGGCACGTTCGGTCAGCTACAGAACCAGGCATACGGATATCTCTGGCCGATGGGCCCGTTCTTCCTGCTCGGATCGGAACTCGGCCTCGCGCCGTGGGTGGTCCAGCGGCTGTGGTGGGCGCTGATCTTCTGTGTCGCCTACCTGGGAGTGGTACGGCTGGCGGGCAGGCTCGGCATCGGCACGCCCGCCGGACGCATGATCGCCGGTGTCGCCTTCGCGCTGTCACCCCGCATTCTCACCCAGCTCGGCTACGCCTCGGTGGAGTCCTGGCCCAGCGCCATCGCCCCCTGGGTACTCATCCCGCTGGTGGGCCTCGCCCGCGGCACCCCCCTGCGGCGCGCCGTCGCCGGGTCGGCCGTCGCCGTCGCCTGCGCCGGTGGAGTCAACGCCACAGCCGTGGCCGCGGTAGTGCCACTCGCCCTGCTCTGGCTCGCCACCCTTCAACCCGTACGCCGACGCGTCACCGCCATCGCCGCCTGGTGTGGCGCGGTGGCGCTGGCCACGGCGTGGTGGTTGATTCCGCTGCTCGTTCTGGGGCGGTACAGCCCACCCTTCCTGGACTACATCGAGACCGCCCGGAACACGACCAGCGTCACCGACGCGGTCACGACGCTCCGCGGCGCCTCCTACTGGCTCGCCTACCTGGCCTCCCCGTTCGGGCCGATCCTTCCGGCCGGCGCACGACTCGCCAACGAGGCGGTGCTGGTCGCCGCCACCCTGGTGGTCGCCGCCCTCGGTGTCCTTGGGCTGTCCCGACGCGGGATGCCGCACCGCCGCTTCCTCATCACCGGTCTGGTGCTGGGCGCCGCGCTCGTCGGTCTCGGGCACGTCGGTGACCTGCCGAACATCCTCGCCGGCCCTCAGCGGGAGTTCCTCGACAGCGTCGGTGCCCCACTGCGCAACGTGCACAAGTTCGACGTTCTGCTCCGCCTGCCCCTGGCCCTGGGCATGGCGCACCTGATCGGCCTGGCCGTCCGCGCGGCACGCACCGCGCCCGAGCAGCATCGCCCCCGAACGGTCGCACGCGCCTGGCTCACCGCCGGCGTGGCCATGGTCGCCGTCACGGCGGTTGCCACGCCCGCGCTTGCCGGCGGTCTCGCCACGCCAAGCGGCGTCAAGGCGGTGCCCGGCTACTGGCATGAGGCCACCGACTGGCTCGACGCGAACACCGGACGCGGGCGGGTGCTCGTCGTACCCGGGGCGCGCTTCCCCTCGTACGACTGGGGCAACACCACCGATGAAATCGCCCAGCCGCTGCTGAACAGCCGGTGGGCGGTACGCAACGCCATCCCCTTCACCCCCCCGACCACGATCCGGCTGCTGGACGCGATCGAGTCGACACTCGCCACCGGCTCCGGCTCGACCGGGCTGGCCGACCTGCTCGCCCGGTCCGGGATCAGCCACGTCCTGTTCCGCGCCGACCTTGACCACGGCCGCTCCGACACGGCCCGCCCGGCAGTGGTCCGCCAGGCACTGGATCGCTCACCCGGGTTGACCCGCGTCACCTCCTTCGGCCCCCTGCGCGGCAAGCCCTCGTCCTCGGACGAGTTCCGCGACCAGGGGCTCGACGTGCCCGTCCGGGCGTTGGAGGTCTACCGGGTCGACCGGCAAGTCGAGCCGGTCGTCGCATACGACAGTGACGCCGTGACCACCGTGGTGGGCGGCCCCGAATCGCTCCTCGACCTCGCCGCGGCAGGGCAGCTCGGCGCGGCGCCAACGATCCTGGCGGGCGATGCGGCGGCTGCCGGCGTCGCCGGTCCGGTCGCGATGACCGACGGGCTGCGCAGGCGGGACGTGTCATTCGGCCGAGCGCGCGACAACGCCTCACAGACCCTCACCGCCGACGAAACCTTCGAGGTGACGGCACCCGCCCACGACTACCTACCCGAGTGGGGAGCGCAGCAGTCCACCGTCGCTCGTTTCGAGGGCATCAGCGCGATCCGCGCGTCGACCGCCCGCTCGCAGGTGGACTCCCCCGGCGGCGCCCGCCCCGAGCACCAGCCGTACGCGGCGATGGACGGCAATCCCGAAACCTCCTGGCAGTCCGCGCCGTACTCGCCCAGCGACCGCCAGTGGGTCGAGGTAGGCCTCGCCAACCCGACACGGGTCACCCAGGTCGAGGTCTGGTTCGACGTGAAAGCCGACGCCCTGCCCACGAAGGTGACCGTCACCGCCGGGTACGAGAGCCGCACCGTCGAACAGTTCAGCGATCACATGGTCTTCGAACTGCCCGGCGTCCACGCCACCCGCGCGGTCCAGATCACGATCGACGACGCGTACGACCTCCGCTCGCTCGGCAACAGGTCGGTCGGCATCGCCGAGATCAAGATTCCCGGCATCCAGACCAGCCGTACCCTCGTCCTTCCCGCCGCACCGGCCACCGACCGGCCGGCGACCGTCGTCGTGTCGGCGGCGCCCACCACACCGGCCTGCTTCTCCGTCGACGGCCACCCGCGCTGCTCCACCGACGCCGTCCGCGGTTCCGAGGACGCCTCCACCATCGACCGGACCCTCACCCTGCCCGCGGCCGGCGCGTACGACGCCAAGCTGTGGGCGCGGCCAACGGCCGGCCCGGACCTGGACAACACTCTCGACAAGCTGGTGGCCGACGCACAGCCGCTGCGCCTCGCCGCGCAGGTCAGCGCCTCCTCAACGGCCGTTGCCGACCCGACCGGTCGGGCCGGCGCGGCGCTCGACGGGGACCCGACCACCAGTTGGTCACCGGCGGTCAGCGACGAGGCACCGATCCTGCGCCTCACGTGGCTCAAGCCGCAGACCATCACCGGGCTCCGGCTCTCCGTCGACGACGGCACAGCCGCCACCCGCCTCGGCAGTGTGCGGGTGGTCGGCGACGACGGTTTCCGAAGTAGCCTGCTCGGCGACGATGGGCTCCTTCGCCTGGACCCGCCGATGCGGACCGACGAAATCACCATCCAGTTCCTCGACAAGCCGTCCGCCACGAGCACGGACCCGTACAAGCTGCGGTTGCCGGAGAAGCTGCCCGTCGCGGTCGGCGAGGTGACCGTGCTGCCCGGAGCGTCCATCGTCAAACCGCGCCTCGACGCACCCCTGACACTGGCCTGCGGGTCGGGCCCGACGCTGCAGATCGGCGCGTCCCGGGTGACCACCACGCTCCGCGGCACACTCCGCGACCTGCTGGAACTGCGCGAAATGCCGGCCACACCGTGCGGGCGGGCCACACCCCGACAGCTTGACCTGGGCCGCGGGGAGCATCGCCTCGTGACCACACCGAGCAAGCTCGCCTCGCCGACTCGGGTCGCCCTGGTGCCGCGGACGCCCACGCCGACCCCGGCGGCGGTCGCCGGCGCCGTCGAGGTGGGCTCCTGGGACGCCACCGAACGACGGGTACGGGTGGCCGATCACCCCGTCGACCGCGTACTCGCCGTGCGGGAGAACACCAACACCGGCTGGGAGGCGACCATCGGCGGGCGGACGCTGAAGCCGCTGGTGGTGGACGGATGGCAGCAGGGCTGGATTCTTCCCGCCGGCACCTCCGGGGAGGTGGTACTCCGCTTCGCCCCGGACACGACGTACCGGGCGGGCCTTCTGCTCGGCGGCATCCTGCTGGCGGTGGTGGTCCTCCTCGCGGTGCTGCCCGCCCGGCAGCCCACCGGGCGCACGTCGTCGACCGCCGTACCGCGGGGCCGTCGTCGGGTCACCCGATCCCTGCCGTTGTTGGCCGTCGGTGCCGCCGCGCTGGTGTTGTGGAGCGGTTTCATCGGCGGCCTGCTGGTCGCGGCGGGCTTCATGCTGGCGGTGCCCGGCCCACGCCGCCTGCCCTGGCCAGCCGACCCACGTCGGGCCAGGACGATCAGCCGGGCCGTCGAGACGTGGCTCCCCGGCGTGCTCGTCCTGCTCGCCGGGTGGCTCTATCTCAATTCGACGCAACGCAACACCGACGCCCTGTTGCAACTCATGATCGTCGTTGCCCTGGGCGCTCTGTGGCTCTCCACCACCGCCCGGCGGCGGCCCGTACGCCGGGCCAGGCCGACCGCCGTGACCTCGGCCGTTGCGTCGACTGCGCTGGTCGGGGAGGGACCAGACTCGGACCTGGCCAAGCCGGACCCGACCGAACCTGACCCGGCGGGGCCGGCCGACGGGCAGCTTCCGACCTTCTCGGAGGTCACGTGAGCCCTTGGCGACCCGTCCGTCCGACGGCGACCGAGCGGACAACGCAGACGGCGCGGCCGGCGGAGACGGAGGATCCGGGCCGACGGAACAACGGTCTGGGCGCCGCGGGGATCAGCGTCACCCTGGCCGGGGTGCTGGTCAACGGCCTGGCCTACCTGGTGCCGGTCCTGGCCGCCCGACGGCTCGACCCGGCCGACCTCAGCGTGCTCGCCGCCGCCGTCGGTCTGGTGGCCATCGTCGGTGTGCCCGGGCTCGGCCTGCAACTGGCCGTCGCCGTGCACCGCGCCCGGCACGGCGCATCCGACACTCGGCGGCTCACCGCTGTCACCGCCGCAGTGTGCGCGGGAACCCTCGTCGCGGCGACACCACTGCTGGTCATCGCCCTGGATCTCCCGGTCGAGATGCCCGCGCTGCTCGCGGTCACCACCGCGGCGATCGTGCTCTCCTCACGCTCCCTCGGAGAATTGCAGGGAAGCCAACGCTTCGTACGACTCGCCATCGGGATGGCGGTGCTCGCCGCCGGCCCGAGTTCCGGCCCCGGTCA
>NZ_JBEYSL010000235.1:0-9942 GCF_040642735.1 Micromonospora sp. NPDC047753
TGTCGACCACGACAGCGGTGAGGCTGTCCAGGCCGGTCGCTCCGGCGTACGCGATCGCCTCGTGGTTGGATCCCTCGTCCAGTTCGGCGTCGCCGAGCAGCACGTACACCCGGGGGTTGAGCAGCCCCTGGGCGCGCAGGCCGAGCGCGGTGCCGACGGCCAGCCCGAGGCCGTGCCCGAGGGAGCCGGAGCCGATCTCGACCCCGGGCACCAGGAGTCGGTCCGGGTGGTGGCCGAGGCGGCTCTCCGGTCCGGCCAGGTCGTCGAGCCAGGCGTCCGGGATGAAGCCGTGCGCGGCGAGCACCGCGTAGTAGGCGGCCGGTCCGTGGCCCTTGGAGAGCAGGAACCGGTCCCGCTCCGGGTCGTCGGCGGTGTCGGGGGTGACCCGCAGCACCCGTTCGTAGAGCACCTGGAGCACGTCGACGGTGGAGTGCGCGCTCGGCGCGTGTTTCTCGTCGCCGGTCAGTCGTCGGATCAGCCCGGGTAGTCGGGCGCTGCTGTCGGTGGTCAGTGTGGTGGCCATGCCACTACTGTGTTAGTTGAAGTGGACTTCAACTCAAGGACCTGGGGATGCCGGATTCATTGACGATCGGTGAGCTGTCCGCCCGCTCCGGGGTGGCACCGTCGGCGCTGCGCTACTACGAGCGACTCGGGCTGATCCGCGCCGACCGTACCGGCGGCAACCAGCGCCGGTACGCCCGCGCCGAGCTTCGGCGGGTCGCCTTCATCCGGATCTCCCAGCAGGTCGGCGTCTCGCTCGACGAGATCCGGGAGGCACTCGACTCGCTCCCCGAGGCCCGCACGCCGAGCCCGCAGGACTGGGCGCGGCTGTCGGCGAGCTGGCGCAGCCGGCTGGACGAGCGGATCCGGCTGCTCACCAGGCTCCGCGACGACCTGGACGGCTGCATCGGCTGCGGCTGCCTGTCCCTGCAGCGCTGCACGTTGAACAACCCGGAGGACGCGCTGGCCGGCGAGGGCCCGGGCGCCCGGCTGGTGCTGCCCCGACCGATCGTCGACCCGACGCCGGCCGGCTCGGTCAACTGACGGCCGGGCCGCTGAGGTCAGCTGACGGCCGACCCTCCGCCCGGCGGGCGGGTGAGCAGCACCTTGCCGAAGTGGTCGTTCGACTCGACGAGCCGGTGCGCCTGCGCCGCCTCGGTCATCGGCAGCCGCCGGTCCACGATCGGCCGGATCCGGCCCGCTTCGACCAACGGCCACACCTCGTCCCGTACGCCCTGGACGATCTCCGCCTTCTCGGCGAGCGGACGGGACCGTAGCGACGTCGCGGTGACGCTGGCCCGCCTGGTCATCAGCGCGCCGAGATCCAACTCGGCCTTGCGCCCGCCCTGCATCCCGATCACCACGAGCCGACCGCCGGTGGCCAGCGTGGAGACGTTCCGCCCCAGGTAGGACCCACCTATGATGTCGAGGATGACGTCGACACCGCGTCCGTCGGTGATCCGCCGGACCTCCTCGACGAAGTCCTGCTCCCGGTAGTCGATGACGTGCGCCGCGCCCAGCTCACGCAGCCGGGCGTGCTTGGCCCCCCGCGCGGTGGTCACCACCGTCACGCCGAGGGCCGCCCCGAACTGGATGGCGAAGGTGCCGATCCCGCTGCCGCCGCCGTGCACCAGCAGCGTGTCGCCCGCGCCGAGCCGCGCCACCTGGACCAGGTTCGACCAGACCGTGCAGGCCACCTCGGGCAGCGCCGCCGCGTCGACCGGGTCGCAGGCCGGCACCGGCAGCAACTGCCCGGCGGGGACCGCGACCCGTTCCGCGTACCCGCCGCCGGCCAGCAGCGCGCAGACCTGCTGCCCGACCGCCCACCCGGCGACGTCCGCGCCAACCTCGGTGACCACCCCAGAGCATTCCAACCCGGGGTACGCGGGCACGCCGGGCGGCGGCGGGTAGTGCCCCTGCCGTTGCAGCAGGTCAGCCCGGTTCACCCCGCTGGCCCGCACGTCCACGATCACCTCGTCCGGGCCCGGCTCCGGGTCGGGCACCTCGGCCCACACCAGCGCGTCGGGTCCACCGGGCTCCGGAATCGTGATGGCTCGCATGGGCCCAGTCTTCCCGATCTTCCCGGGCGCCGCAGGCGCACCGCCCGGCCCACAGTGGACACGGCAGACCGCCTGGCCGGCGTACCGGGGAGGGACGCCGGGCCGCCCGGAGCGAGCCGTGGCAGACTATGCGTGGCCGTACGCCCACGGGGTGGCGGCCAAGGAGGGTTCGCCTAGTGGCCGATGGCGCTGGTCTTGAAAACCGGTAAGGCAGCGATGTCTTCGTGGGTTCGAATCCCACACCCTCCGCCATTCTTGATCCACTCGACTCACAAGAAGTCGGGGTGTTACGGCCGCGCGGATGCCGCGATTTCCTGAATGTCGAGTGGATCTCGCGCGGGTCAGTCGATCCCGGCGGCACTGCGCCTGGTCCACGCCTCGTAGCTGAGCAGGATGACGAGGAACGCGGTGAGCAGGCCCAGAGCGGCCAGACCGGGCAGGTAACGGCCGACGGGAAGTAGCAGCAGCGCCACAGCGGGGGCGAGAAACTGCTCGGGTCGTACGCACCGGACGCTGAGTGCCAGGAACGTCGCCCGGCCCGCGAGGTACAGGGCGGTCCCGCCGAACAGCGCGACAGCCGGGATCCAGTGCAGGGTTTCGTGCGACTTCCCGTGCGCCATGCCGGCGAGCACCTCCTCGACCCCCAGCGCCACGTAGATGGTTCCGGCGAGCAGCGGGAGGTGGGCGACGCTGTAGGCGTTGCCGGCCACGAAGCCCCGGTGCAGTCCGGAGTCCGTCGTCAGTGCGTTGCCGGCGCTCGACGCACTGGGGAAGTACAGCCAGTACAGGCAACCAGTGACGGTGAGCGTGAGCAGCGCCGCCAGCAGGGTCGGCCAGTGGATCATCTGAGTTCCGACGCCGGCGCCGACCGAGATCAGAGACTCTCCGAGCGCGATGATCACCACCAGGCCGTGCCGCTCCGCGAAGTGGCCGGGGCTGCGGACCGGCCACCCGCCCACCAGCAGGGCGAGCACTCCACCGCCCATGTCGATGATGAGCGCCGCCGCCCAGAGCAGGATCTGCGCGGTGCCGCCCAACACCGCGCCGAGGACGAGCGGGATCCAGGTACGCCAGCACCAGGATCAGCCGGGGTGTCCTCGTACCCCTGCCGGTTTCCCAGGCTTCGGGGAGGACCAACGCGATGAGGAAGACCGCTGCCATCGCCACGGCGATGCCTACCCGGATCAACCCGACGTCGAGCCGGACGTAGTTGCCCAGCCAGGCATAGACGAGCCAGGAGTTCCACAGCAGTATGAGGACGAGCAGGCCCTGCACCAGGGTCACCGTCGAGGGCCGCTCGCTCATGAACGTGGTGACCCGGATGAGCCCGAAGACGAGCACCAGGTCGAAGAAGACCTCGAACAGCGTCGGTCGGTGAGTCTCCGCGGTGACCACCGGCCGGGACCGGAAGATCCGCCACATCAGATCATCGTGTCTGGTCGCCCCGGAGGGTTCCGGCGTCCGGCCTCCCGGTCACTCCGGCGGGTCGACGGTTCGCCGCTCCCGGCGGATCGTCTCCTCGGCCAGTCGCTCCACCGCGCGTCGGCGGTCGTCGGCGATGGCTCGTTCGTTCCGGCGGCGGAACGCGGTGAGGACGGCTACCGCGAAGTCCCGCCAGATGCCGGCCACGAGGTCCCCCTGAGGAGCGTTGCCCGAACTCAACCGTAGCTCTGCGAAACCACAGTCGGTCAGCGCGTGCTTCCGGTCGTCGGGAGGGTCGCGGCGGGGTAAGAAGGGGCTGGTATCTCCGCACATCGGAAGGACGCGTCCCCATGACCCTGGAACGACCGATCGCCCCGGACCCGTACGAGCTGCTGCCGACGCTGCCCTCGTTCACGCTGACGAGCGACGACGTGCAGAACGGCGAGCCGATGGACGCCCGGCACGCGCATGGCAGCACCGGGGGTGACAACGTCTCGCCGCAGCTGGCCTGGTCGGACTTTCCCGCCGAGACGAAGAGCTTCACGGTGACCTGCTACGACCCGGACGCGCCGACGGGCAGCGGTTTCTGGCACTGGGTGCTGGTGAACGTGCCGGTCAACGTCACCCAGTTGCCCACCGGGGCTGGAGGCGCGGCGGGTACCGACCTCGGCGGGGCGTTCTCGGTCCGCAACGACTACGGCGAGCAGGGGTACGGCGGGGCGGCTCCGCCGGCCGGCGACCGCCCGCACCGGTACGTCTTCGCGGTGCACGCCCTGGACGTCGACCGCCTGGACCTGACCCCGGACGCCACGCCCGCCTACGTCGGCTTCAACCTGACGTTCCACACCCTGGCCCGAGCGGTGATCCGCCCGACGTACCAGATCAAGGACTAACCCGGGAAGGGTGGGCCACGCCGCCGAGTCTCGTCGATCATGGAGCTGTGGTGGGTGACAAAACGCCCGGCAAGCACCAAGCCGGGCACCACAACTCCATGATCGACTGGGCAGGCTGGTCCCTGCTGCAAGACCAGCGCGGGGTGCGGAGTCAGGCTGGGACGCGGGCTACGGCGAAGACGGACTGGCCGAACGGCGGGAGGACGAGCTGCTCGGCGGCCTTGGTGGCGGGCAGGACGAGAGTGTCGTACACCTTGACCATCGGGCCCTCCTTCGGCATCAGCCGGAAGACCTTGGTGGCCATGAAGTAGCCGATCAGCCCGAGCGCGTTGGCGTAGTGCATCTTCTCGATGGTCAGACCGGCCTCGGTCATCGCCGCCCCGAGCGTCTTCTTCGTGTAGCGGCGGACGTGCCCGGTGGCGATGTCGGCCGGGCCCATAGCGAACTGGAACGCGGGCACGATGATGATCACGGCACCGCCGGGTCGGACCAGGTCGCGCATGCTCTGTAGCGCGCCCACGTGGTCCTCGATGTGCTCCAGGACGTTGTACGAGACGGCCGCGCTGTAGTCGCCCCGGTCGTTGTGCGGCAGCAGCATCTGCCGGACGTCGACGTTCGGACGGTCGGCGAGGCGCTCCTTGAGCTGCAGCAGCCGGTCCGGGTCGGCCTCGGTGGCGGTGAACCGTGGCAGCCGCTCGGACCATTCCAGCGCGTAGTCACCGAGACCGCTGCCGATCTCGATCGGGTCGTCGCCGAGGTACGGCACGGCCAGTTCGATGAACCAGCGACGGTGGTTGACAGCGGTTGCCAGGCCTTCCAGCACCTCGGACTGCACGCGCTGGTCCCCAGTGATTTCTGCCATGCGTCGATTCCTCACGGTATGAACTCGACCCGTGCCTGGACCGACAGAGTGAATCATCCGCTGGGACGGCGAAAGAATCGGGGCATCGGGGTGGCCGAATTGTGGTCGGGGGGTGGGTTCGTGATCGGCGGTCGGCGAACCCGGCACATAGTACGGCAGTACCCCGAAACATGTCACGGCGCTGCCAGGCGCTGACTACCCTATGAATTGTCATGACTACTCCTGAACCGGACGTGCCCAGCGGCAGCCGCAGCCCGGCCGCCGCGCCGTCGGCGGAGGGGGCTTCCGGCGCCGATCGGCCTTCCCGTAGGGGGATGTGGGCCGATCTGACCGCCGTGCTGAGCTTCGTGGTGCTCGGCTTCTGGGTCACCTGTCGACTCTGGCTGGACCCGGACAGCGATGTGCGGGACAACCAGTCGGATCAGTCGCAGTTTGAATGGATGATGGCGCACGGTGCGCGAGTAGTCACGCACTTTGCGTATCCGTTCCATTCCAATCAGATGAACGTGCCCGACGGCGTCAATCTGATGGCCAATACGTCCGTATTATCCATTTCATTGCCAATGACGCCGATCACCCTGCTGTTCGGGCCGCGAGCGTCATTTCTGATCTTTCTGACCGCCGGCATGATTGCCACCGCCACGGCCTGGTATTTCCTGCTCTCCCGGGTTCTGATCGGCAGTCGGGGGCCGGCGTGGCTTGCCGCCGGCTTCTGCGCGTTCGCGCCGGCCATGGTGTCCCACGCCAATGGGCACCCGAACATCGTGTCGCAGTTCGTCGTCCCGTTGATCATTTGGCGCACGCTACGACTTGGTGAACCGGGCCGCTGGCTGCGCAACGGGATCCTTCTCGCGCTGGTCATCGTCTGGCAGGCGTTCCTCAACCTGGAAATCCTGCTGATGACCGCGATCGGGCTCGGCGTGGTCGTCGGCGTGCTCGCCCTCGGCCGCGCGGATCTACGGCCGCGGGCCCGATCCTTCCTCGCCGGGCTGGCAGTCGCCGCCGGGGTCGCCGGGCTCCTGCTCGCGTACCCCCTGTACGTCCAGTTCTTCGGACCGGGGGCGTACTCCGGGCTGTCCCGCCTGATCCGCGGCTACTCCAGCGACGTGGCCTCGTTCCTCGCGTACTCCCGGGAGTCGCTGGCCGGTAGCGCGCGCACCGCCGCGGGCCTGGCCAAGAACCCGACCGAGGAGAACAGCTTCTTCGGGTGGGCCCTTGTGGTGCTGGTGATCGCCCTGGTCTGGTGGCTGCGCCGGTCGATCGTGGTGCTCGCGCTGGCCGCGCTCGGGTTGCTCTTCGCGGTGCTGTCGCTGGGGCGGGAGGTCCGCTTCGACAACCGGGGTACGGGTGTGCCGGGCCCCTGGGCGGCGCTGGAGAACCTGCCCATCCTGCACTCGGTGGTGCCGACGCGTTGGGCGTTGGCGATCACCCCGATCATCGGGCTGCTGCTCGCCTACGGCGCCGAACGTGCCCGCGAGTTGGCTTACGCGCACCCGGCCGCCCGGGGGCAGATCCGCTTCGTCACCGCCACAGTGCTCACGATGGCCCTGTTGCCGATCGTCCCCACCCCGCTGCCCGTGGCCCGCCCCGACCCGGTCCCCAGCTTCGTGACCAGTGGGGCGTGGCGGCCGTACGTGGCCGGTGGGCGCAGTGTGGTGACCCTGCCGCTGCCGGACACCACCTACGCCGAGCCGCTGCGCTGGTCCGCGACGACCCGGCTGGACATGCCGTTGGCCCGTGGCTACTTCCTCGGCCCGGACACCCGCCCGGACGCCGATCCGCCGAAGGTCGCGTTGTTCGGTGCGACCCCCCGCCCCACCAGCAGCTTCTTCACCACCATCCGACGCACCGGGGCGGTGCCGCCGATCACGCCGCAGAGCCGGGTCCGAGCGGTCGACGACCTGCGCTACTGGCGGGCCGGGGTGGTCATCCTCGGGCCACACGAGCACGAGACCGCGCTGCGCCGGGGCATGACCGAGCTGACCGGGATCCAACCGGTCTTCACCGGCGGCGTGTGGGTGTGGGATGTCCGGCCGTTGACCGACTGAGCGATACCGCCCCGGTCTGGCCTAGCGGACGCAGCAGCCCTGGCAGACCTTCGGGCGGGGCAGGGTGAAGGCGAGGCAGCAGGTGCGGCGCTGCACTGTCGGCTCACCGGTCGGCCCCGGCACGAGCTCGATCAGGTCGGCCAGGTCGAGTGCGCCCAGCAGGGTGTCGATGCTCTGGACCGTGGAGCCGGGCAGGGCGTCCGCAGCCCGCAGGATGCCGTGCGCGATGCCGGAGGCGACCGAGCCGAGCAGCGTCCGGGTGCCCACCCGGACCTCGGACTGGATCGCCGTGATGAGCGGCGCCAGGTGGGCGTCGAGCAGGGACGCGCGCAGCGCGGCCAGCAGCTCCGCCTCGTCGGCGACGACCCGCACCTCCGGCAGGCCGGTCAGCGCCAGCGGGTCGTTCGGCAGCACCGCCACCGTGGTCCCCCGGCGCAGGCCCATGGTGAGCAGCTGCCGGTGGTCCTCGAAATGGATCAGCAGGTCGGCCGGGTCGAGCAGTGGCACCCGCCGGGCGGAGGCCCAGCCGAGCACGACCGGCAGGGCCGCCCAGTAGCTGTAGGACTTCCAGGCGAGCGCCGCGCAGGCGTGCGGGGTGCCGCCCCAGCGGACGGCCGCGCCGTTCAGCAACTCCGGCAGTCGGCTGCCATCGATCAGGGTGGTGGCGGGCGCCCAGCCGAGCTCGTCGTCGACCAGCAGGCCCCGGGCGAGGCCGGGCAGGTCGTCGGTGCCGAACATGGCCCGGAGGGCAGCGGTGACGGGGGCGAGCGGCGTGGTGGCGGCCTCGCGCCGTGGCATCACCGCTGTCACCTGAGTCGTCCCCTGTCTGTCTGACCGAGGAGTGCGCCCCGGCGGACGAACCAGTGCCGTCCTGAGCTAAGGCTAGCCTAACCAAGCCCGTGGCCGTAAGGGAAGCCTCACCTTGGTCACATCCCGGACGCCCAGGTCACCCCCGTGTTCGGCGGGAGTAGTGCTTCGGCTACTACCCGGAGTCCCTGCTGGGAAACGCCGCCGCACAATCGACGGCCATCGGTGAATTGTCAAGCGATGTGTCGAAAACATGCCACTTGCGTGTGTGCCCGCGCACGGAACGTGAAAACTTATAGCCCCGGCCACGAGGAAGCTGATGACTACCTCACCCCTCGAACGGGCTGCCGACTCCTTCGCGGCCGAACTCGCCCGGCAACGGACCGGGCGCGGGCTGTCCAAGAAGCAACTGGCCGTCCTGATGGGGTTCGACCCGTCCTACGTGAGCCACGTCGAGGGGCGCCGGCACCGCCCGACCGAGGACTTCGCCCGCCGCGCGGAGGCCGTCCTGGAGGCGAGCGGCGCGATCTGGCAGCGCTTCCGGGAGTACGACGACCTTCGGCACGCCCGGGCGGGTCATCCGCACCGCGAGTCGTACCTGCCAGGCCAGTGGCTGCCACCCGGCACCGGGCTGGTCGTGGAACGGGAGCTGGCCACCCTCACCCACGCCGACGACGGTTACCGGTGCGTTATCCACCGTGAGCTCTACAACGCCGGCACCGAGCCCGTCACCCGCTACCTGGTCCGGGTCGCCGTCGACCGCTACCCGAACGACCCCGGCCGCTCCAACCGGCACCACCGGGAGCACCCCCTCACCTTCGCCGAGCTGCAGATACAGGCCCGTCGAGACGACGGCGGCGGAGACCCGGAGCCGATGCACTGGCGAGCCAAGCACGATCGGGACGCGTTCAAGGAGATCTGGCTGCTCTTCGAGAACGGGGAGCGACGCTTCCCCCTCTACCCGGGCGACCGGGCCACCATCGAGTACGCGTACAGCGTCGGCCACGACAAGTGGGGCCCCTGGTTCCAGCGGGCCGTCCGACTGCCCACCCGCCAGCTCGCCGTACGCCTGGATCTGCCCGCTGCTCTCGACCCGCAGGTCTGGGGCGTGGAGACCTCGCTCAGCGCGGAGGAGGGCCCGCTGCGGACGGCGCCGCAGCGTCACGACGAGGGCGACCGGGTGATCTACGACTGGCAGACCGACGACCCCCCGTTGAACGCCCGCTACCGGATGCAGTGGCGGTTCCGTGCCCGCCCGGAGACCGAACCGGACATCGGCCCCGGCGCCGCCCGGGTCCGACCCAGCGACCGGATGCGCGGCCTCGGCATCGTGCAACGCGGAGACGACCTGCTCCGCCAGCGGGCCCGCCCGTTCGACCTGCCCGCTGAGGAACATGTCGCCCGGGACGTGGTCGACCGGCTCGTCATGGCACTGGCCCGGCTCGACGAGCTGCACCCGTTCAGCAAGGGTGTTGGTGTCGCCGCGCCGCAGTTCGGCATCGGCCGCGCGGCGGCCGTGGTGCGGCCGCCCGACCGGTCGGCGGAGCCGGTCGTGCTGCTCAACCCGCGGGTGGTCGACGCCGACCCGGAGACCGACGAGCAGTACGAGGGCTGCCTCTCCTTCTTCGACCACCGAGGTCTGGTGCCCCGGCCACTGCGCCTGGACGTGGAACACGCCCAGTGGGACGGCAGCCGGATCATCACGTCGTTCGAATTCGGCATGGCCCGGCTGGTCGCACATGAAATTGACCACCTGGAAGGCCGGCTCTACGTCGACCGGATGGCACCGGGCGTGCCCCTGGTGCCGGTGGAGGAGTACCGCGAGACCGGGCGCCCCGGTCCCTTCCTGG
>NZ_JBEYSL010000236.1:0-9874 GCF_040642735.1 Micromonospora sp. NPDC047753
TGTCAGGCTCGCTCGGCACGAAGCTGCTGGACTCGGCGATCTGACCGACGAGATTCATGAAGTTATTGCCACGACACGCCGAGGCGAAGGGCAATAACTTCATGATCAACGGGACAGTGGTCGGGGAGCCGGGCTAGGGGACGGTCAGGGTGAACTCGGCCGTTCGGACTTCCGCGTTCACCTGGAAGTCGAGGTAGAGGCGGTAGCGGCCCGGACCAGGGGTGGTCAACCAGAACTTGATCTGACCGTCCACCAACTCGGTCTCCGGGTGCACGTGCAGATAGCCGAGGTCGCCCTCGCGCAACGCCACCAGGTGCCCGTACGCCCCGAGGTACCGCTCCAACTGGGTTGCGCCACCAGCACCATCCACCCGGAAGGTCAGCGGCACTGTCGCCCCGGCCTGCGCGGTGCCCTGGTAGCCGACGGTGAAGCCGTCCACGGTCGTCGATGTGGCCGGCCCCGGCAGTGGACGGGGTCGGTAGTCGCCGGGGGCCACCAGGTCCGCGCCGAGGGTCACAGCGGTCTGCGCGCCGTTGTCGGCGACCACCGTGAAATCGGCGTACACGCGCCAGAGGCCGGGCTGCGCGAGGGTCAACGGCACCGACCAGGTGCCGTCCGCCGCCATGGTCGGGTGCAGGTGCTGGTAACCGGTCAGGTCCCGCCGGACGACGATGAGGTGCATCGGCTTGTCGTGCACGATGGCGAACCGGCTGATCGGCCGGCGCTGCGCGTCGCGCACCTGGAAGCGGAGCTGACCCGGGCGACCCGCCACGAACTCGGTGGCCAGGGGCACCAGGGTGAACCCGGCCGAGCTGACCGCCAGACCGCCCGGCTCGACGGCCGCGCCCTGATCGGTGGCCGTGGCACTGCCGTGGTTGTGCGGCGCGACGCCCGGTGGGTCGGTGTGCTCGGCGGCCAACGACGGGCTGCCGGTGACAGCACCGTTGGCGTTCAGTCGGCCGAGGCCGAAGCCGAGCAGCACCGCCAGCACCAGCCCGCCGACCACCAGCGCCAGCCGGAGGGTGCTCCGGTCCGGCTCGACGGGGCCCTGGTCAGCCACGACCGACGCCCAGCGCCTGACCGGCCTCGCCGCCAGCGATCCTGCCCGCAATGGTCCGCGCACGGGTGAAGGGCTGCTGGTCGGTCATGCCGACCACGGTACCGTCGCGCCCGGCCGGGTCAGGCCGACGCCCGGACAGCGTGGCGACCGTCGCACTCGACACCGCCCGGGAACTTTCCCACCCCGGCCGGCGCAGATCGCGCCGCAGCGCCGGGCAACGCCCCGAACAGGCACGGACCACGACGCAGACCCGAACATCGCCGAGGGAAACCGGCCTCCCGACCACCTGCGGGGAGCGGGTCAGCCGGCCACGGCGAGGGCGAGCGGGAGCACGTCGGTCGCGCCGGCCCGACGCAGGGCCCGGGCCACCAGCGTCATCGTCCAGCCCGAGTCGATCAGATCGTCGACGAGCAGCACCGGGCCGTCCAGCTCGGCCAGGGCGTCGGCCAGGTCGGCCGGCACGGTGAAGGCGTCGTGCAGCGCGCGTACCCGTTGGGCGCTGTTGCCGCGCGGCCCGGCCGGGCCGTCGGGGCCGGCTGCGGTGACCTCGCCGAGCAGCGGAAGCCGGCCCACTGTGGCGATCCGCTCGGCCAGCGAGCCGAGCAGCCGGGGCCGCCGCCGGGAACCGACAGCTACCACCGCCACCGGCCGACGAGGCCACGGGTTGTCGCCGTGCGCCCACGCCTTCAGCACCTCCACGACCGCGCCGGCGACGTCGTCGGGCACCGGCGCGTCCGGCGCTTCCGGTCCGACGAGGGCACGCAGCCGGCTACCCCAGCCCAGGTCGGAGAGGCGCCCGACGGCCCGGCCCGGCAGTGCCTGCTCCGCGGGGGCGATCCGGCCCTTGAGGGGTACGCCCACCGCGTCGAGCCCAGTCGGCCAGAGCTTCTTCGGAGCGATCTCCACGCCGGGTCGACCCAGGAAGGTCTGCGCGGCGGTGAGCGCTGCTGTCGACACGTCCGCGGCGAAGAGTGGGTCGGCGCACCTGTCGCATCGGCCGCAGTCGACCGCCTCGGTGTCGTCCAGGCGTTCCCGTAGATACCGCATCCGGCAGTCGGACGTCGTCGCGTACTCCCGCATGGCCTGTTGCTCGACGGTGCGCGCCTCGGCGACGCGGCGCAACCGGGCCTCGTCGTAGACCCACGGCTCGCCGGTGGCGAGCCAACCACCGCGCACCCGGCGGACCGCGCCATCCACGTCGAGCACCTTGAGCATCAGCTCCAGCCGGGCCCGGCGCAGGTCGACGAGGGGTTCGAGGGCCTGCGTGGAGAGCGGGCGGTCGGTGTGCAGGGCGGCCAGCACGGCCCGGACCTGCTGCTCCGGTGGGAACGCCAGCGAGGCGAAGTAGCGCCAGATCGCTGCGTCCTCGACGCCGGGCAGCAGCAGCACCTCGGCGTGCTCGACGGCGCGGCCCGCGCGGCCGACCTGCTGGTAGTACGCGATCGGCGAGGGTGGCGCGCCGAGGTGGACGACGAAGCCCAGGTCAGGCTTGTCGAAGCCCATGCCGAGGGCGCTGGTGGCGACCAACGCCTTGATCTTGTTGTCGAGCAGGTCCTGTTCGGCGGCGCGCCGGTCGGCGTCGTCGGACTGCCCGCTGTACGAGGCGACCGGGTAGCCCCGGGAGCGCAGGAACTCGGCGGTCTCCCCGGCTGCGGCCACTGTGAGCGTGTAGACGATGCCCGAGCCGGGCAGCTGGTCCAGGTGGTCGGCGAGCCAGGCCAGCCGGTGCGCCGGGCTGGGCAGGTCGAGCACCCCGAGGCGCAGCGACTCGCGGTCCAGGGTGCCGCGCAGGATGAGGGCGTCGCCCAGCTGCTCGGCGACGTCCTGGGTGACCCGGGCATTGGCGGTGGCGGTGGTTGCCAGCACGGGGGTGCGTTCGGGCAGCTCGGCGAGGAACGTCCGCAGCCGCCGGTAGTCCGGCCGGAAGTCGTGCCCCCAGTCGGAGACGCAGTGCGCCTCGTCGACCACCAGCAGGCCGGTGGTGGCGGCCAACTTCGGCAGGACGCCGTCGCGGAAATCCGGGTTGTTGAGGCGTTCCGGGCTGATCAGCAGCACGTCCACAGCGCCGGTCTGGATCTCGGCGGTGATCTCGTCCCACTCGTCGAGGTTCGCCGAGTTGATCGTGCGGGCCCGGATGCCGGCCCGCGCGGCGGCCTCGACCTGGTTGCGCATCAACGCCAGCAGCGGCGAGACGATGACTGTCGGGCCGTGCTCCCCCCGCTCCCGCAGCAGGGCGGTGGCCACGAAGTAGACAGCCGACTTGCCCCAACCGGTGCGCTGGACGCAGAGCACCCGCCGCCGGTCGACGACCAGCGCCTCGATGGCGCGCCACTGATCCTCGCGCAGCCGGGCGTGGTCGCCGGCCAGCCGGCGCAGCACCGCCTCGGCCCGCTCGCGTACCGCTGCCCGCTCTGCTGTCTTCACCCGGCATTTCTACCAGCGCCGTCCGTCATACCCCTGTTGATCAAGAGGTTTGCGTCACCATCCGGTCGGAATCTGACGCAAACCTCTTGATCAACGGGTAGATCAGCCCGGGGTTATCGGCGGGGGCGGAGGGCTCGGGTCAGGTGGGACAGGCGGGGGGCCAGACTGGTCAGGCCGCCTGGGAAGAAGTAGACGGCCAAAATGAAGACAGTGCCCAGGACGAACAGCGGCTGGCTCAGCGGACGGCTGAGGACGGCCGGCAGGTTGTCCACCGCGTCGCTCGTGCCGAAGGCGGTGAGCCGGTGGTCCAGGTACATGTAGAGGACACCACCGAGCACCGGACCCCACCGGGTGCCCGGCCCGCCGAGCACCACCATGACCAGCAGCGACAGGGTCAGCTCGGAGGACGTGATGTGCGGCGACGCGCCGCCGACGATCAGGACGTAGACCACCCCGCCCGCCGACGCCAACCCGCCGGCCAGGGTGAACGCCACCAGCTTGTAGCGGTACGGGTCCAACCCGAGCACGCCGATCCGCCGCTCGTCGTCACGCAGCCCGGCGAGCACCCGACCGGTCGGTGAGCCGCTCACCCGGTGCACCACGAAGACCACCAGCGTCAGGTACGCCAGCGCCAACCAGTACAGGTTGACAGTGTTCGTCACCCCGACCAGCCCGGCGGGCAGCCCTGACACGTCCAGCGGCAGGCCCTCCTCGCCACCGGTGAGCCCGCCGAAGTCCCGGGCCACCAGGATCGCGCCCACCTGGGCGAAGGCCAACGTGACCATGGCGAACGCGATGCCCACGGTACGCAGCGCCACAGCGCCGAGCAGCGCGGCGAGGATGGTGCCGCCGGTGATGGTCAGCAGCGCCGCCTGCCACAGCGGCAGACCGGCCCTGGTGACCAGGATGTCGGTGCCGTAGACACCGGCGGCGAAGTACAGCGCGTGCCCGAAGGAGAGCATCCCGGTCCGGCCGAAGAGCAGGTCGTACCCGGCCGCCAGCCCGCCGAAGATCAGGCAGATGGCGAGAATCTGCAGGGTGCCGGGTGAGTTGACCGGCCCCTCGAAGATCCCCGGTAGGGAGATCGTCGAGTACGGCAGGATCGCCAGCACGACAAGCGCTACCAGCGGCAGGAACGGGCGCACCCGGTGCCACCGCCCCCGCTGCGGGGTCAACTCGTCGGGCACCTGCGCGGGAGGAGCGTCGATCACCGTCATGCCGTTGCCACCTTTCCGGCGATGCCCTGCGGGCGCAGCAGCAGCACCACGGCCAGCAGCCCGACCACGCAGATGTCGCCCAGCCCGGACGTGCCGTAGTAGTTGACGAACTGCTGCACCAGCCCGACCACGACCGCCGCGTACGCGGAGCCGACGACCGAGCCCATCCCGCCGATCACCACCACGATGAACGCGAAGATCAGCAGCGAGCCGCCCTGCCCGGGCGAGACGGTGCCGAAGTAGACCCCGCCGAGCGCGCCGGCGAGCGCCGCGGCCGCCCCACCGATCGCGAAGACCAGCGTGAACGCCTTGCGGACGTCGATGCCCAGCGCGGTCACCATCTCCCGGTTCTCCACGCCGGCCCGGATCACCAGGCCGTACCGGGTCCACCGCAGGAACGCCAGGATCGCGCCGAGCACCAGCACCGCCGCGATGATCAGCAGCAGGCCACCGTTGGGCACCTGCGCGCCGAAGATCCCGGTCACCTGCCGGGTCCAGTCCGGACGCGGGAACGGACGGGCGTCCGCACCCCAGGTGGCCTGGAGCAGCGCCACCCCGGCCAGCGACAGCCCGACGGTGACCAGCACCTGCTCGATGGTGCGGGAGTACAGCGGGCGGATCAGCACCAGCTCGACCAGGATCGCGACCAGCGTGCCGGCGGCCACCCCGAAGGCCACAGCGAACACGAAGCCGAACCCGTCCGGGCCGGCGCCCGGCAGGTTGCCCGCCGCCCACCAGGTGCCGTACGCGCCGACGCCGAGGAACAGCCCGTGCGCGAAGTTGAGCACGTCGGCCAGGCCGAAGACCAGGGACAGGCCGGACGCGACCAGGAAGTACAGCGCCGCCAGCCCGAGCCCGGTCAGCGCCAACAGAATCACGGTGCCCATCAGTGCGACACCTCCGCCGAGCCGACACCGAGCAGTGACTTCGTCAACGCGGTCTCCAACAGCAACTCGTGGGCGTCGCCGGTCCAGGCCACCTTGCCGGCGGCCAGCACGACCGCGTCGCGGGCCAGTCGGCGTACGACGGCGAGGTTCTGCTCGACCAGCAGCACCGGCACCGACTCCGCGACCCGTTCCAACACCTCGGCCACCTCGGTCACCACCTTCGGCGCCAACCCCTTGGTCGGCTCGTCGACGAGCAGCAGCCGGTTGTCGTTGAGCAGCACCCGACCGATGGCGAGCATCTGCTGCTGCCCGCCGGACAGCGAACCGGCCCGTTGCCGTCCGCGTCGGTCCAGCTCCGGAAAGAGCGCGAAGACCTTGTCGTACGCCGGGGTGGTGCCGCGCCGCTCGGCGAGCCGCAGGTTCTCCGCGACGGTGAGCCCGGCGAACACGCAGCGGTCCTCGGGCACGTAGCCGAGCCCACCGCGGACCAGCCGGTGCGTCGGCCGGGCCAGCAGACTCTGCGCGCCCATCCGGATGGTGCCGCGGACCTCCCCGGCCGGCGGGGTGAGGCCGACGATCGCGCGCAGCGTGGTGGTCTTGCCGACGCCGTTGCGACCGAGCAGCACTGTCACGCCGGTCGGGGCGACAGTGAAGGACACCCCCTGGAGGATGTGCAGCCCGGAGATCCGGACCGACAGGTCCTCCACACTGAGGATCGGTTCCATCACTGAGATGCCTCCGTTCGCGACTGCGGGGCTCGCAAACCCGGCTCACTCCTCGCGCTCACAGCGACTCCCCCAGATAGGCCTCTTGCACTGTGGGGTTGGCCATCACCGTCTCCGGGGTGTCGCAGGCCAGCAGCGCACCGTGGTGCATGACGGCGATGCGGTCGGCCAGTTCCAGGATGACGTCCATGTGGTGTTCGACCATCAGCACCGCCCGGCCGCTGTCGCCGGTCAACGACTTGATGACGGCGACCAGCTCCGGCACGTCCTCGGCGCTGACCCCGGCCATCGGCTCGTCCAGCAGCATCACCCGCGGTTCACCGGCGAGCAGCAGGGCGATCTCCAGCTTGCGCTTCTCGCCGTGGGCCAGGGTGCCGGCGAGGGCCGTACCCCGGTGGGCGAGGCCGACCCGGTCGAGCGCCGCGTCGGCGGCGACGGCGACCTCCCGGTCGGCCGCCGCCCGCCGCCACAACGCCATTGAGCCCCCGCGGTGCGCCTGTACGGCGAGCCGGACGTTCTCCCGCACGCTCAGCGAGCCGAAGACCGAGGACGCCTGGAAGGTACGGCCCAGACCGAGGCGGGCCCGCCGGTGCGGCGGGAGCTCCCCGATGTCCTGCCCGTCCAGGACGACCCGGCCCTCAGTGGCCCGGCGCAGGCCGGTGATCAGGTTGAACAGTGAGGTCTTACCGGCGCCGTTCGGCCCGATGACGCCCAGGAACTCCCCGGGAGCCAGGTCGAGGTAGACGCTGTCGACGATGGCGACCTCACCGATCCGCCAGGTCAGACCGCGGGTGGCGAGCATGGTCAGCCCTTCATGGCCACGGCCGGCGGCGCGGTCTCGTCACCGGTGAGGCTCTTCTGCGCGGTCGCCGTGAACGCGGTGCCGCTGCCGGTCAGCTTGGCCTGGAACATCGGCTGGAGCAGCGCGTGGTCGGCGGCCCGGATGGTCATCTTGCCCTTGACCCCGTCGAAGCTCCAGCCCTCCAGAGCGGTGACCATCTTGTCGACGTCGTCCCCACCCTCCTGCGCGGCGCGGACCACCATCTGCGCGGCGGCGAAGCCGTCCGGGTGGAACAGGTCGATGGTGTTGACCTTTGCCTTCAGCGCCTTGCTGGCCTCGGTGTCGCTGGCACCGTCGAAGTAGTGCGACAGGAAGGAGATCTTCGCGCCGGCGGCACCGAAGGTCGGCCACGAGGCGCGGATGTCCAGGCCGGTGACGACAGTGGTGGACGAGAGGACGCCCTGTTGGTCGAGGGTCTGCCACATGGCCGGGGCGGTCGTGCCCGCCCACGCCACGAAGAGCAGGTCCGGCTTGGCGGCCTTGATCTGACTGGCGAACGGGGTGAACTCGGTGGCACTGGCCGGGGCCCGGACGCTGCTCACCGTCGCGCCCGCGCTGCCGATGACAGCCTTGACGGCGGCCTCGTTGGCGTCACCGAACGCGCCGTCCTGGGCGAAGACCACCACCTTCTTGCCGGTGGGGTCGCCGATGAACGACTTGGCGGTCACCACGTCCTGGTACGACTGCCGACCGGAGCGGAAGGTGTACTTGTTCGCGCCGGTCACCGCGTCCGTGGCGGCCGGACCGGAGATGAACAGCACCTTGTTCTGCGCCGCGATCGGCGCCACCTGGAGCGCCACACCGGAGGCGGTGGAGCCGGCGATGATCTTCGTGCCCTTGCCGATCAGGTCCTTCGCCGCGGAGACCGCCTTGGCCGGATCGCCGGCGTCGTCGACCTCGGTCAGCTCGATCTTCCGGTCACCGACCTTGCCGGTGCCCTGGGTGGCGAAGTCCAGCCCCGCCTTGAACCCCTCGATGTACTGCTTTCCGTAACTGGCCAGGGCTCCCGACTGGGAGTACACCAGGCCGACCTTGACCGGCGCGGCACTGTCGCCGCCGCCGGTGGCGGTGTCCTGCGGGCTGCCACAGGCCGTGGCGGCCAGCGCCGCGGCCATCATCGTGGCGGCGGAGAGGAACGCCCGCCGCGTCGTCCGGACCGTCATTGCGACTCCACATGAGGACTCAGAGGGAGAGAACTTCTTCGTGACGGCTCACGCTAGAAGTGACGTCACCCACGAGCTATGTGGCGGAAACACACAAGTAACAGGATTGAGGTGGCCGGAGGTTACAACGGGCCGCATTACCAGCCGGGAGCTCATGCCCTCGATGGCCCGAACCCCCACGGACCAACCGAACCGTGTGTCGCCCCGCGCCATTCGCCCCGGTTCGGTCAGCCGCGCCGCCCCGCACCGCACCGCCCCGCCCCGCACCGCCCCGCGCTGCCCCTGCTCCGCGATCTTGCACTTCCTGTCCCGACACAAGCCGCATTCCACCCATGTCGACAACCGAAACCGCATGATCGGCGCGATCTTCTCGCTCCACCTACGGTGACCGACCAGGAGCCCCTTCTCCACGCGTGATGCCCGCACCCCGGGGGCACCTTCAGGCGGGCGGGCACAGGGCTGGCCCGTCGTCCGGGTGGCGGACGACGGGCCAGCGCGTGGGCCGGGCGTGTCGGCCCGGTCGTCGACTCGGAGCGGATCAGCTCCGGGCCGAGGTCAGCTCGGCGGGGACTCCCAGGGGGCGCGGAGTGGGTCAGCGCGCGGCGCGGCCGGCCAGGGCGGCGACTGCGGTGTCCGGGTGGTCGCTGAAGACCCCGTCGAGGCCCAAGCCGAGGAAGAGCTCGTACTCGGCGGTGATGTCGCCGCGCGCGTTCGGGTCGGCGCCGATCCGGAAGTCCGCCGGGAGGAACTGGTTCTCGGCCCGGAACGTCCAGGAGTGCACGAGCAGGCGCTCCCGGTGCGCGTCGCGTACGACGTTGGTGGGGGCGAGCAGGGCGCCGGCAACGTTCCGGGGAACGATCAGGTTCTTGTTCGCTCCGATGCCGTCGGCGTACCCGGCGATCCACTTCAGCCCGGCCGGCGTGACCAGATCCTGGTAGGTGCGGGCGTCGCCGGCGACGGTGAAGTCGTACGGGCGGCCGGTCGCGTCGAGCAGTTGGACCAGCTTCACGTCGGTGAGTCGGCTCAGGCGTCGCAGGTTGGCCGTCTCGAACGACTGGATGAAGACCGGCGAGTTCTTCCGGTCCAGCTTGTTCTGCCGCAGCACCCGCAGCAGCGGCTCCTCCAACGGCAGCTTGATCGACGCGAAGTAGCTCGGGTGCTTGGTCTCCGGGTAGATGCCGATGGTGCGGCCCCGTGCCCGCCCCTCGGTCCGGGCCAGGTCGATGACTTCCTGGAGGGTGGGCACCTCGAAGCGGCCGTCGAAGGCGGTGTTCGCCACGCGTACCTGCGGCAGTCGCTCCTTGGCCCGCAGCGTCTTCAGCTCGGCGAGGGTGAAGTCCTCGGTGAACCACCCGGTCACCGCGACACCGTCGATGGTCTTCGTCGTCCTACGGGCCGCGAACTCCGCGCGGGTCGACACGTCGGTGGTGCCGGAGATCTCGTTCTCGTGCCGGGCGACCAGCACGCCGTCGGAGGTGGAGACCAGGTCCGGCTCGATGTAGTCGGCACCCGCCCTTGACGTAGTGGTCGAGCCACTGGACGGTCAGGAACTTCACC
>NZ_JBEYSL010000237.1:0-9834 GCF_040642735.1 Micromonospora sp. NPDC047753
TCACCGGGCAGCGCACCGGCTCCAGGACCCTTATGCAGTTGTCGAACCAGGCCAGGCTCTCCGGGCCGGCGCCCGAGGGCCGATGGATCACGTCGGGCAACCACGGGTGGGCACCGAACAGCGCCAACTGCCGTCGCCCCAGCAGCACCATCGTTTCCAGCCAGTCGCCTTCCACCTGCGGGTACGGGCGCAGCTCCCCCACCGCCCGATCGGTCATCAGGTCCAACAGGTCGTCGCGGGACGACAGGTAGCGGTAGAGGGACCCGGCACCGGTGCCGAGCGAGGCGGCCACCGCGCGCATCGACACCGCCGCCAGCCCTTCGGCGTCGGCCAGGGCGAGGGCGGCCTCCACGATGGCGTCCCGACTGTGTGCCGGGGCGGGGCCACGGCTGCCGCGTTCGGGTCTGCTCCAGATCGACTGTGGCTCGGGGCCGCCGTCGCCGGTACTCGCGGGTGCGTCGCTCACTGACCTACTGTAAACTGCGAACGTCGTTTGCAGTTATTTGTCGGCGGGAGAAGGTGGACCAGACATGGAGCAGGTCACAGCACGGGACGGCGCGACGATCGTGCTGCACTCAACCGGGACGGGGCCGGGGATCGTCGTGGTGCACGGCGGCGGCGTGACGATCGACGTCTACCGGCGGCTGGCCGCGGCACTCGCCGACCGGTTCAGCGTTCACCTCTACAACCGACGGGGACGGGCCGACGCGCCACCGAGGGCGATGCCCTACACCGCGGATCAGGAGGTCGACGACCTCGCCGCCGTGCTGGAGCACACCGGGTCCGGCAACGTCATCGGCCACAGCGGCGGCGGTTTCCTGGCGCTCGAAGCCGCGCTCCGACTGCCGATCGACCGGCTCGCCCTCTACGACGCCGCCGTCTCGATCGACGGCAGCTTCCCGTCGGGCTGGCTCGCGCCGGCCCGGGCGGCGGCACGGGCCGGCGACACCGCCCGCAGCCTCGCCATCACGACCGCCGGGATCAACTCGCAGATGGCGGCGGCGAAACTCCCACTCGGCATTCGGACCGCGATCATCCGCGCGTTCCTGCGTACGCCGATCGGCCGGACCATGGGCGAGCTGCTGCCGACGACGCTGGACGAGGCGGCGCTGATCCTGGCGCACGACGGCCCGGCCACCCGGTGGGCCGGGGTGCGCGCCGAGGTGCTGCTGGCCTGCGGGGCCGACGGCCCGCCCTACTACGTGCGCCAGAACGAGGCGCTGGCCCGCGCGCTGCCGCACGCCCGGACCCTGACCATCCCGCGCAGCGGGCACGACGCCATCAACCGGGCGCACCCGAGAACAGTCGAACCACTCGCCGCCTTCTTCGCCGCGCCCGTGACGACAGAGCGGACGCCCCACTCCTGAGCGGTCGCGCGACCTCCACCGTCTTGATCTTGGCTAGGCTGGTGGGCATGCCCGCACACCATTCGCACCGCCACACGATCGAGCCGGCCGACTGGTGAGTGACGCACCCGTGCCCGCCCCCCGGGGTGGGCCGTCCACACCGGGCCCGCGCTCGGGATGGGCCGACCGGTGCGACCAGCTCGCCCGGTCCCGCCCCTTCGAGATCGCCATCGTCGTGGTCATCCTCGCCAACGGCATCGTGCTCGGCCTGGAGACGTACGACGACCTGAGCCCGGCGGGCACCGTGCTGCACGGGCTGGAGCTGTTCTTCCGAGCCGTCTTCGTCGTCGAGATCGCCATCCGGTTGGCGGCGTACGGCAGACGCCCGCAGGACTTCTTCCGGCACGGCTGGAACGTCTTCGACTTCGTGGTGATCGCGGCGATCTTCATTCCGGGCCTGCACGGCGACCCGGCGCTGCTACGGGTCGTCCGGGTCGTCCGCATGGTCCGCCTGGTGCGGTTCTCGCCAGGTCTGCGGACCATCGTCTCCGCGCTGTGGCGCAGCCTGCCGGGCGTCACCGGGTTCTTCGCCCTGGCCGTGGTGACGCTCTACGTCTACGGGATGGCCGGCTGGCTCATCTTCGGCAACAGGTATCCGCAGGAGTACGGCGACATCGGCCGGTCACTGCTGACGTTGTTCGTGCTGTTGTCTCTGGAGACGCTGCCGGACCTCATCGAGCAGGGCATGGCGATCTCACCGTGGACACTGCTCTACTACGTCAGCTACGTGGTCATCACCGTCAACCTGCTGCTCAACATCCTCATCGCGGTCATCGTGAACTCCATGGAGGAGGCCCGCCGGCTGGAGATGACCGAGCGACTGGCCCCCGGATACGACGAGGACGGCGACGGCGTACCGGACGAGGTGGACCGGATCGCGCTCACCCAACGACTGGACGATCTGCGGGCGGTCATCACCGAGTTGGAACGCGAGTTGCGCATCGACCGCGACGACGGGCACGGCCGATCCCACCGGGACAACGCCCGCGCCAGACGGTGATTCGACGGTCGCGCTGCGTTCTCGCGTTCGGATAGGGTCGGCGGAGGTCCCATCGGCCCTCCTGAAGGAGTACCGGCATGACGGCCAGCGTCGACAATGCCCAGACCGCCACCGATTCCACGGACACGCTCGGCACGGTGATCGAGGACGTGATTCGCACGCAGGCGCCGATCGTCGATCGGGACGGGGCTTTCCCCCGTCCGGGTGTCGATGCTCTCGCCGCGGCCGGCCTCCTCGGCCTGGCCTCCTCGCCCGAGGTCGGCGGCGCGGGCCACGGCATGCGGGCGGTCGCCGAGGTGATCGAACGGCTGGCCGCCGAGTGCGGATCCACCGCGATGGTGGTGCTCATGCACTACGCGGCGACCGCCGTCATCGAGGCGCACGGTCCACGAGACGTCCGCGCGGCCATCGCCGCCGGCGATCACCTCACCACGCTGGCGTTCTCCGAGTACGGCTCGCGCAGCCACTTCTGGTCGCCGACCGGCACCGCTACCGCGGCCGACGGTGACACGGTCCGCCTCGACGCCCGGAAGAGCTGGGTCACCGCGGCTGGCGAGGCCAACAGCTACGTCTGGTCGAGCCTTCCGCTGACCCCCGACGTCGGCCCGATGACGCTGTGGCTGGTGCCTTCCGACAGCGCCGGCCTCAGCGTGGCAGGCGACTTCGACGGGCTGGGCCTGCGGGGCAACGGCTCCCGCCCGATGACCGCCGACGGGTTGCGGGTTCCGTCGACGGCGAGGATGGCGGCCGACGGTGCCGGGCTCGACACCGCGCTCGGCGCGGTCCTGCCCTGGTTCCTGGTGCTCAACGCCGCCTTCTGTCTCGGTCTCGCCGACAGCGCGGTGGCCGAGGCCGGCCGACATCTCACCAGGACCACGCTCGCGCACACCGGCGCCGCCCTGCGCGACGCGCCCGTCACCCGACGCGACCTCGCCCGGCTGATGATCCGCACCGACGCGCTGCGGGCCTTCCTGGGTGACACGCTCACCGCCCTGGAGACCGGCCGCGACGACGCGATGCTGCGGGTGCTCCAGGTCAAGGCGCTCGCCGGCGAGACCGTCGCCGACGTGACCGACGGCGCGTTGCAGCTCTGCGGCGGCAGCGCCTTCCGCAAGGAGTTGGGCCTCGAGCGCCGTTTCCGGGACGCCCGCGCGGCCCGGGTGATGGCACCGACCACCGACGCCCTGCACGATTTCGTCGGTCGGGTCGCCACCGGGTTGCCACTGCTCGACGAGGCCAACCGCTGATGCCTGCGCCAACCGTCCTGCTGGGCGCTGTCGCGTACGACCCGAAGGTGGTGACCATCTGGGAGGGCTTCCGCACCTGGCTGCGCGGGCGGGGCCTGGACTTCGACTTCGTCCTCTACTCCCACTATGAGCGCCAGGTCGAGGATCTCATCGCCGGGCGGATCGACGCGGCCTGGAACTCTCCCCTGGGCTACCTGCGGGCCGAGCGGCTAGCGTCAGCCAACGGCACTGCCATACGCGCGCTCACCATGCGCGACACCGACCAGGACCTCACCTCGGTCGTGGTGGTCCGTGCGGACTCGCCGGTGCGTCAACTCGCGGACCTCGCCGGACGGGTGGTCGCCGTCGGGGCGGTCGACAGTCCACAGGCGACGCTCATCCCGTTGGATCACCTCGCCACGCGCGGGGTCACTGTCGACGTACGCCGCTTCGACGTGGGTGTCGGCCTGCACGGCGACCACATCGGCGGTGAGCGCGACGCCGCCCGCGCCCTGGTGGCCGGGGAGGTCGACGCCGCCTGCATGATCGACGCCAACCATCTGGCGTTCGTCCAGGAGGGCACGTTACCGCCCGAGGGCACCCGGATCGTGGCGCAGACCGCACGCTACGACCACTGCAACATGACGGTCCGCGCACCGGAGTCCGACGGGGTCCGGCTCTTCGGCACGCTCCTGCTCGGCATGTCGTACGCCGATCCGCAGGTGCGGCCGCTGCTGGACCTGGAGGGGTTGACGGCCTGGCGGGAGGGCCGCACCACGGGGTACGACGTCCTCGCCGACGCCGTCGACACCAGCGGTTTCTACTCCCCCGACGGGCGGGTGACGGCCACGGACTACCGGCCGTGAGCGCGACACCTGTCGCCGCGCTCGACCTGGGTGTGCTGGGTTTCGGCCGGGGCGCACACCTGCTGGTGCAGCGCGCCCTGGCCGGGTTGCCGCCGGGCGGCCGGTTGGCGGTCTCCGGTCGCGACCCGGCGCTGCGCGTACACCTGCCCGCCTGGTGTCGTGGCCGGGGCCACGGGGTCGAGTGGCCGGATCGGGGTGACCGGAGCGACCTGGTCGCCGTCGTCATCCGGGGGTCGGTGGACGACGACCGCTGGTTCGGCGCGGAGCGGGCCGGGCCGGCCCTGCCGTCGGCGCTCAGTAGCCGGCCACCCGCACGATGGGGGCTCGGTGCCCGTGGCGCGCTCCTGGAGGCCGGTGGTCCCGAAGCCCGGTTCGATCTGGACGACCGCGACCTGGTCTGGGCCGACATCGCCCCCCACCTGTACGCGCAGGCCGCCGCGCGACAGTGGGACCCGCAGACCGCGGTGCCGTGGGACGACCCGTTCGTGTTGCCGGCCGACGTCGAGGCCGCGGTGGTGCAGGTGATGACGTACCTGGTCGAGAACGAGCAGGCAGCGCTGGTCGTGCCGGCCCGGTTCGTGGGGCGCATCCACCCGCACTTCCGGGAGGTCGTGCAGCTTCTCGCCGTGCAGGTGGCCGACGAGGCCCGGCACATGGAGGTCTTCAGCCGGCGGGCACTGCTGCGGGGCACCGAGCTGGGCACGTCGTCCGCCGGCGGTCGGCAGTCGCTGTTCACCCTCGTCGCGGAGTCGGACTTCGCGCTGGCGTCGTTCCTGCTCTCCGTGCTCGGCGAGGGCAGCTTCGTCGATCTGCTGTCCTTCCTGCACGAGTTCGCCCCGGACCCGGTGACACGCCGGATCTGTTGGCTCGCCATGCAGGACGAGCGCCGGCACGTGGTGTTCGGCATGGCACACCTGGAGCATCAGGCGCAGTCGGATCCACTGCTGCGAGACCGGCTGCGGGCGGCCATCCACCGCCGTCACGACGCGCTCGTCGACACGGCGGGCCTCAACGCTGACGTCTTCGACGCGTTGGTGGTGCTCGCGGCGGGTGGGTGGCACCCGGACGACGTGTCCGCCGGCTTCGACCGGGTGCGGGCCTGCAACACGCCATGGACCAGGGCCGTCAGCGCCGGCTGGTCCGCCTGGGTTTCCGGCCCGACGAGGCGGCGGCGCTCTCCGCCCTGCACACCCGCAACTTCATGTAGCCGATCCCCGCGCACGACGTGCGGTGCGCGGGGGATCGGCGTACGGCAGGTCAGCGAGAACTGGTCACTGGCCGAGCAGGGTGCGGATCTGACGCGCGTAGCCGGCCACCGTAAAGTCCGGGCCGACGGAGTCCACCAGGACCAGGTCGTTGATGGTGTGGTCGACGCGTAGCGCCAGGATCGCCTGGTACTCGGGCGAGTTGTACCAGGTCCTGGCGGTCTCCGCGTCGGGGAACTCGATCAGCACGACCGACCCGGGCCAACTGCCCTCAAGGACCTCCACCTGGGCATCCAGGACGAGCCACTTGGCGCCGTACGCCTCGGTGGTGGCCTGCACCTGCTCCAGGTAACGCAGGGACTCCTCGGTCGGCACTCCGCCCGGGATACGCAGGTGATTGATCAGGTACGTGCTCATGTCTCACTCCTCAATTCAGGTGCTGCTCCCGGCCGAAGGCGTACGACCGGTCATCTTGGATTGGGTACACGCCGCGCCGGATGGAAAGACCCGGACTGTTACCGACGGGATCGGACGCGGATCAGGTGAGGATCCGGGCCGTGGTGATCGTGAAGAACTCCTGGAGGGCGGCCAGGTCACCGGATGCCTTCGCCCGGGCTGCCGCGCCCTCGTAGCTGGAGACGACGAAGCCGGCGAGATCGGTGGCAGGTTCGTCGCCGTGCAGTTCACCGGCAGCCCGCGCCTGCTCGATCGCCATGGCGAGCGCGGCGACCCAGCGGCCGAAGCCGGCGTCGACGGCGTTGCGCAGGGCATCGCTGTGCGCCGGGATCTCGGTGGCGAAGTTGCCGAGCAGGCATCCGCGATCACCCATGGTGTCGCCGAGGCCGGTGACGTATCTCAGATGATCGGTGATCCGCTCAAGCGGTGTCCCGCCCTGCTTCTCGTCGAGCATCTCCAGCCCCATCGCCGCGGAGTATCTCGCCACCGAGTCCAGGGCGAGGTCCTCCTTGCTGGCGAAGTGGTTGTAGAAGGTGCCCTTGGGCGCCCCGGCCGCGGCGACGATGTCCTGGACGCTCGTCCCGTTGTAGCCCCGCAGGTGGAACAGGTCCAACGCGGCGTCGGACAACCGTTGCCGGGTTCCGGCGGAGGTGGGCGACTTCGGTCGTGGCATCTCGTGCACTCCTTCCGCCCAGGGGTCCGACTGGCTGACAGACACCACGATATGACCGGTCGTCTCGGAATGCCAGTGATGTGACCGCTGTCATCCCTCAGGTACTGTGGAGCGGCCATGAACAGGGATTCCAGCGCGGTCCGCGAGGAGCTGCTGCGACTGCGCGAGCAGACCGAGGCCCAGGCCACCGCCCTGGACGGCGACCTCCGGAGCCTCTTCGAGGCGTCCCGCTCGTCCAACGCCGATGACGAGCACGACCCCGAGGGCAGCACGATCGCCTTCGAACGCGCGCAGCTCACGGCCGTCCTGGACGCCACCCGCCGACGCCTGGCCGAGCTGGACGTCGCGCTGCGACGGGTCGACGACGGAAGCTACGGCGTGTGCGAGGGCTGTGGCCGCCCGATTCCCGCCGCACGGCTGGTTGCCCGCCCGTCAGCACGTACGTGCGTGGCCTGCGCCACCCGACGGTGACGGCCGCCGCCGACCGGCGGACTTCTCAGGCGATGGTGGGGCTGCGCCGTTCCAACAGAATGACGTCGCGCCAGCGTCCGTGGTGGCGACCGACCCGCTCCCGGACGCCGATGACCCGGAATCCGACCCGCTGGTGCAGCGCCAGGCTGGCGGTGTTCTCCGGAAAGACCCCGGACTGGATCGTCCAGACGCCGTCGGCCTCGGTGGAGGTGATCAACGCGTCCAGCAGCAGTCGGGCGATGCCACGGCCCTGGGCGGCCGGGTCGACGTACACGGAGTGCTCCACCACACCGGCGTACACCGCGCGGGTCGAGGTCGGCGAGACGGCGACCCAGCCAAGCGCCGTTCCACCCGGGTCGACGGCCACGAACCGGTGCCCGCTCAGCCGGGCGGCGCTGAACGCCGCCCAGCCCGGCGCGGTGACCTCGAAACTGGCGTCACCGGTGTCCAGGCCGGCCTGGTAGATCGCCAGGACCCGGTCGGCGTCGGCGTCGGTCATGGGCCGCACGGTGATGTCGACCATCAGCACGTTCCTTTCCGGGCAGGCGACCACCCCCGTCTCGGCTTGCTTGCCTGACTTACTCACAGGTTCACAGCTGAACGGGCCACTTCCTTGATCAGGTGATGAGAAGTAGCTGTCGAGGTCGCCTTCAAGCTACTTTTCATCACCAGATCAACGGAAGCGCAGGGACCGAGGTCCTTAGAAGTCGTCGTCGAAGGCGACGGTGCCGGTCACCCCGACCTGGTACGCCGACACCCGCCGCTCGAAGAAGTTGGACAGCTCCTGCACGTCCTGCAACTCCATGAAGCCGAACGGGTTGCTCGACCCGTAGTGCGGCGCGATGCCGAGCTGGGCGAGGCGGCGGTCGGCGACGTGCTGGAGGTACTCCCGCATGTCGGCCAAGGTCAGACCGGGCACGCCGTGGCCCACCAGGTCCTCGGCGAACTGCACCTCACACTCGACCGCCTCGGTGAGCATCCGGCGAACCTGGTCGGCGAGGTCGTCGTCGAACAGGTCCGGCTCCTCGGCGCGAACGGTGTCGACGACGTCGAACGCGAACGCCATGTGCATGGACTCGTCGCGGAACACCCAGTTGGTGCCCGAGGCGAGGCCGTGCAGCAGGCCACGGGAACGCAGGAAGTAGACGTAGGCGAACGCGCCGTAGAAAAACAACCCCTCGATGCAGGCGGCGAAGCAGATGAGGTTGAGCAGGAACGTGCGCCGGTCCTCGCGGGACCGCAGCTCCCGCAGGTCGCTGAGAGAGTCGATCCACCGGAAGCAGAACTCGGCCTTACGCCGGATCGAGGGGATGTTCTCGATGGCCGCGAAGGCCTCGAAACGCTCCGTCTCGTCGGGCACGTACGTGTCGAGCAGGTTGAGGTAGAACTGGACGTGCACGGCCTCCTCGAACAGTTGGCGGGACAGGTAGAGGCGACCCTCCGGACTGTTGACGTGCTGGTAGAGGTTGAGCACCAGGTTGTTGGCGACGATCGTGTCACCGGTGGCGAAGAATGCCACCAGGCGGCTGACCAGGTGCCGTTCGGCCGGAGACAACTTGTCCAGGTCGGCGAGGTCTGCGTGCAGGTCGACCTCCTCGACGGTCCAGGTGTTACGGATCGCGTCGCGGAACCGGTCGAAGAAGTGCGGGTAGCGCATCGGGCGGAGAGTGAGGTCCATCCCGGGGTCGAGCAGCATGTGCGTGGTCCTCGTGTCGGTGGTGCTGGTGTCGGTCGTGGCGGCCTCGGGAAGAGTCACTGGCAGGCCTCGCACGACTCGGGGTTCTCCAGCGAGCAGGCCAGTGCGTCGGCGTCGACGACGACGGGCGCGACGGCGCTGACGGTGGCCTGCTGGATCCGCGTCGCGGGCCGCGAGCGCAGGTAGTAGGTGGTCTTCAGCCCGGCCTTCCACGCGTAGAGGTACATCGAGGAGAGCTTGCCGATGGTCGGTGCCGCCAGGAACAGGTTCAGCGACTGGGACTGGTCGATGAACGGGGCACGGGCGGCGGCCAGGTCGATCAGCGCCCGCTGCGGCAGCTCCCATGCCGTGCGGAACAGTTCCCGTACGCCGACCGGCAACTCGGCGATGTCCTGCACCGACCCCTCCGCCCGCTTGATCGCCGAACGGATCCGCTCGGTCCACAGACCGCGGGCCTTCAGCTCGCGTACCAGAGCGGTGTTGACCTGGAGGAACTCCCCCGACAGGGTCTCGCGCTTGAACAGGTTGGACACCTGCGGCTCGATGCACTCGTAGCACCCGGCGATCGAGGCGATGGTGGCGGTCGGCGCGACCGCCACCAGCAGCGAGTTGCGCAGCCCGTACGCCTCGACCCGCTCGCGCAGCGCGTCCCACCGCGCGGTCTGCGTACCCTCGACACCCCACAGGTCGGGCTGGAGCTGGCCCCGCGCGGCCCGGGTCTGCGGGTACGACGGATGCGCGCCGAAGTCGCGCGCCAGGTCGGCGGAGGTCTCCAGCGCGGTCAGGTACAGCTCCTCGCTGATCCGGGTGGACAGCTCGCGGGCGGCCGGCGAGT
>NZ_JBEYSL010000238.1:0-9782 GCF_040642735.1 Micromonospora sp. NPDC047753
CAGCTGATCGACCAGGCTGCCAACTTCCGCGTGCTTCGGATTCGGCCGGTCGCTGCCGAGCAGGGGATCCCCTTCGCAGCGCTGCATCTGCTCTGGTCGGTGGTTGCACCGACTACAAGACGGCGCTGCACCTGATGCGCACCGGCGCGGCCGGCGTGATCGTGGGCATCGGGGGCGACGAGTGGTCGACCACCGAGTCGGTGCTGGGCATTCGGGTGCCGATGGCCACCGCGATCGCCGACGCCGCGGCGGCCCGCCGCGACTACCTGGACGAGACCGGTGGCCGGTACGTGCACCTGATCGCCGACGGTGACATCCAGACCTCGGGCGACATCGCCAAGGCGCTCGGCTGCGGCGCGGACGCGGTGATGCTCGGTGAGCCGCTGTCGCTCTGCGACGAGGCCCCTGCCGGTGGTGCCTGGTGGCACTCGGCGGCGAGTCACCCGTCGCTGCCCCGGGGTGCCTTCGAGGTTTCCGGTGAGCCGCTCGGGTCGATGGAGCAGTTGCTCTTCGGGCCGGCGGACGAGGCCGACGGCCAGCTCAACCTGTTCGGTGGGCTGCGTCGGGCGATGGCCAAGTGCGGTTACCGCGACCTGAAGGAGTTCCAGAAGGTCGGTCTGGTCCTCGACCGCTGACCGATCCGTTCGGCGCCGAAAGGCCGGCCTCGCACCAGGCGGGGCCGGCCTTCGTCGCGTTCAGCGGGAGTTACTTCTCCACGTAGATCGTCAGGTCGGACATGTTGCGGTAGCTGGTCGCCGCGAAGTCGAGCGACTGGCCCTTGTTGTCCGCGCCGCCGGGGGCGGTGTCCATCTCCCAGTTGGCGTGGTGGAAGTTGCGCTCGCCGATGGTCTGGAAGAACTGCTGGAAGTTGAGGTCGCCGTCGCCCAGCGGGGTCATCTGGTACCCGTTGGGAACGCTGGTGTCCCGGTCGCCGTCCTTGGCGTGGAAGAGCGGGAACCGGGTGGTCCGGTCGGCCACGGTGAGGATCGGGTCGAACAGGTCGGTCACCTCCTGGCCGGCCGGGTTGACGTACTTCTGGTGCTTGTAACGGGCCACGTAGGCCCAGTAGATGTCCAGCTCGAAGAAGACGTACCTCGGGTCGGTGATCTCGAAGAAGTACTCCAGTCGGCGGATGCCGGAGGACCGGGTCTGCCGGCCCTGCTCGTCGCGTGGGCCCCGGTCGATCAGGAAGTTGTACGCGGCGTCGTGGTTGTGCGTGTAGAGCCGCATGCCCCGGGCCTTGGCCTGCCGGCCCAGCTCGTTCCAGATGTCCGCGGCGGCGTCCCACTCTGCCTTGTACGCGCTGCTGGTCGGGTCGCTGCCGGTGCCGATGTTCTTCATGCCGAGTTCCTCGGCGATGTCCAGCTGTTGCTGGAAGGTGGCCGGCTGGATCGTGGCGTGGGTGCCGTTGGCCACCAGGCCGTTGTCGTCGAGGATCTTGCGGATCTCGGCGGGGGTGATCTGCCGGCCCAGGATCTCGGTGCTCTGGGTGTAGCCGGCGAACTCGATCTCCTTGTAACCGATCTCGGCGAGTCGGGCGAGGACGCGCTCGAAGCCGTACGGCACCCCGCTGTCGTCGGGCGCGGCGGTGATCCGGTCGCGGACGCTGTAGAGGATGATGCCGCGGTTGCGGGCCGGGATCAGCGGCTCCACCCGTAGCTTGCTCGCGTTGCCGGGGTTGGCGAGCGCGGGGGTGCCGGTGGCGAGGACGGGTAGGCCGGCCGCGCCGATCGCGGCGGCGGCGCCGGCGGAGGCGGCGAGCAGGGATCGGCGGCTGAGCCGGCCGGTGGGGGTGGCGTCGGGGGCGGTGTGGTCTGGCATGGTTCCACCTTTCGCGACGGTGGTCGGAGACAGACACTAACGTCGGTCTAAGTCGAAAGATAGGTTCGATCGACGGCAGCTTTTGTTTGATCCGACGAAAGTTACTGATGATCGTCGATACCGGCCGCGCGGCCCGCGATGCTGACTACGCTCGTCCTGACCGCACCGCGCAGGAGGCCGAGAGACGCAGGAGGCCGCAACGCCGCAGGAGGGGTGGGCATGGTCCGGACCGGACGGAGACTGCGCGTCGCCGCGCTGACCTGCGCGATCTTGCTGGCAGTCACCGGTTGCACCGGCGACGACCGCGACGGATTCCGGCCAGGCGCCGCCGACGTCAAAGACCCGTACGTGCCGGGGCACGGCAACGGCGGTTACGACGTCGGGCACTACGGCCTCGACGTCCGCTACGACCCGTCGACCGACCGGCTGACCGGTCGAGCCGTCATCACGGCCACCGCCACCCAGGACCTGTCCCGGTTCAACCTGGATCTGGTCGGCCTGGAGGTCCGCGCGGTCAGCGTGGGTGACGCGGCGGCCGAGCACCGGCGCGGCGACGGCGAGTTGGTGGTGACCCCCCGCGACGGACTGCCGCGCGGCCGGCAGTTCACAGTCACTGTCGAGTACGCGGGCGTCCCCACTGCCGTCGACGACGGGGCGTTGGGCAGCGGTGGTTTCCTGCACACCGCCGACGGCGCGGTGGCGCTCGGCCAACCCGACTCGGCCGCCACCTGGTTCCCGGTCAACGACCACCCGTCGGACAAGGCCACCTACGACCTGGCCGTGACCGTTCCGGACGGCCTGGCCGCGCTGAGCAACGGCGTACCCGGGCCGAAGAGCAGCGCCGACGGCTGGACCACCTGGCGCTGGTCGGAGCGCGCCCCGATGGCCAGCTATCTGAGCACGCTCGTGATCGGCGACTACCGGGTGGTGACCGGCACGCACGCGGGCCGACCGATGGTCACGGCGGTGGCCGCGAGCCTGCCGGAGACCGGCGGCGCGGCCACCTCGCTGGCCCGCACCGGCGCGATCGTCGACTTCCTGGCCAGCCGCTTCGGCCCGTACCCGTTCGACTCGTACGGGGGGATCGTGATCGCCGACGACCGGATCGGGTACGCGCTGGAGACCCAGTCCCGGCCGGTCTACGGGCCTGGCTTCTTCGCGGACGACCGGCCGAACCCGAGCGTCGTCGCGCACGAACTGGCGCACCAGTGGTTCGGCGACAGCGTGTCGCTCACCAGGTGGAGCGACATCTGGCTCAACGAGGGTTTCGCCAGCTACGCCGAGTGGTTGTGGGAGGAGCACGACGGCGGCCGGACCGCCCAGCGCAACTTCGAGATCCAGTACGCGGCGACCGACTGGACGCAGCCGTCGGTCGAGCCGGGCCGGGAGCAGATGTTCGGCACTGCCGTCTACAAGCGCGGGGCGCTCGCCGTGCACGCGTTGCGCCGGACCGTCGGCGACGACCTCTTCTTCCGCATCCTGCGTACCTGGACCACCGAGCGGGCGGCGGGCAACGCGACCACGGCGGACCTCGTCGCGCTGGCCGAGCGGGTCGCCGGGCGGCAACTGCGTCCGCTCTTCGACGCCTGGTTGGTCGGTGGGTCGGCTCCCACACTGCCGTGATCCGGCCCCGCTGCCCGGTCGATATGCTGCCGCCTGCGAACGGCGGGTAGGCGCCGGTTCGCGTGGGACTGCGGAGGCCGTGACCGGCCACCGTGCGGAAAGGGTGTGGGATGCGCGGGACGCGGCACAGACTGCGAGTGGCTGCCGGCCTGCTGGTGGCCGGTGCGCTCGCACTGTCCGGATGCGACTCGGCGGGCCCGGAGGCGGCCTCGTCACCGAGCGCGTCCCCCACTCCGGCCCGGACGTTCGCCGCAGGCGCCGACGGGGTCGGCGACGCCTACTTCCCGACCTACGGCAACGGCGGCTACGACGTCGGGCGGTACACGGTGAAGGTGCGCTACGACCCGGCCAAGGACCAGTTGACGGGTACGACAACGGTGCGGGCCACCGCGACCACCGACCTGTCGTCGTTCAACCTCGACCTGGCCGGCCTGACCGTCAGCGCGGTCACTGTGGACGGCGCACCGGCGACCCACAGCCGCAAGCGGAACGAGCTGGTGATCAAGCCGGCTTCCGGGCTGGTCAACGGCAACGGGTTCGTCGCCGAGGTCACCTACGCGGGCAAGCCGAAGCCGCTGAAGAACGAGGCGCTCGGTGACGGGGGCTTCCTGCACACCGCCGACGGTGCCATCGCGCTGGGTCAGCCCGAGTCGGCCAGCACCTGGTTCCCGGTCAACGACCACCCGTCGGACAAGGCGGCCTACGACTTCGAGGTCACCGTTCCGGACGGCCTCACCGCGATCAGCAACGGCGTCCCCGGCGGGAAGACCAGCACGGGCGGTTGGACCACCTGGAAGTGGTCGGAGAAGTCGCCGATGGCCAGCTATCTGAGCACGCTGGTGATCGGCAAGTTCCGGATCACCACCGGCGAGCACAAGGGCCGCCCGGTCTACAACGCGGTCACCACCACCGAGCCCAAGGGGAACGCGGACGCGTCCATAGCGCAGACCGTCGCGGTGGCCGACTACCTGGAGAGTGTGTTCGGGCCGTACCCGTTCGGCGCGTACGGCGGTGTGGTGATCTCCGACAGCCGGATCTCCTACGCCCTGGAGACGCAGAGCCGACCGGTGTACGCGGCGAGCTTCTTCCGGCAGGGCGAGAACACCGAGGTCGTCGCCCACGAGCTGGCCCACCAGTGGTTCGGCGACAGCGTCGCGTTGGCCAGGTGGGAGGACATCTGGCTCAACGAGGGCTTCGCGACGTACGCGGAGTGGCTCTGGGCCGAGCACACCGAGGCGTACACCGCCAAGGAGGCGTTCGACAACCGGTACGCCAGCATGTCCGCGCGGGTGTGGCAGACACCGCCGGGCAAGCCGGGCGTGGAGAAGCTGTTCAGCGAGTCGGTGTACCAGCGCGGCGGCATGACCCTGCACGCCCTGCGGGTGGCCGTCGGCGACAAGGCGTTCTTCGAGATCATCAAGACCTGGGCGGCGGAGAAGCGCGACGGCACCGCCACCACTGCCGAGTTCGTGGCAGTGGCCGAGCGGATCTCCGGCAGGCAGCTCGACGCGCTCTTCGACGCCTGGCTCTACGGCACGAAGAAGCCTGCCCAGCCCAAGCGGCTCTGAGCCGCGGTCAGTTCTTCACGACAAGCTTGGGGTGGGCGGCCAGGTAGGCGTCGGCACGGCCGGCGCGGAGTTCGGTGAGGAACTTCCGGCCCTCGGTGGTGAGCTGTTCACCCCGGTAGGCGCTGCCCTTGCCGACGCCGGAGCCGGGTAGCCCCACCAGCGTGAAACGGTTCTCCGGCAGGCCACTGAGGGCGTACGCGATGTCGACGATCCGGCGTCCGCCCACGTAGACGAGCGTGTCTCCCAGCGCGGAGACCACCTGGTCGACGCGCTCGGGTTGCTTGGCCAGGCCCTCGTCCAGGATCTTGCGGGTCATCGCCCGGATCAGCTGCTGCTGGTGGCGCTGCCGGGCGTAGTCACCGCCGGTGATGTAGCGCTGCCGGGCGTAGTCCAGCGCCTGCCAGCCGTTGAGGTGCATCTCGCCCTTCTCGTAGACCTGCTGCGGCCCCTTGTATCCGCCCGGCGCGCTCTCCCGGTACTTGCCGTCCGGTCGGCGGTGCAGTGACTCGACCCGCTGGTCGATGTAGATGTCCACCCCACCGAGGGCGTTGACCAGCCGGTCGAACCCGTTGAAGGTGAGCACCGCACCCGCGTCGATGCGCAGCCCGGTGTAGCCGCTGACAGTGCTGCGCAGCAGCTCGTACCCCTGGGCCGTGCTGGGTTGTTTGGGTTTGCCCGGCACCCGGCTGCCGAAGCTCATGGCGTGCGTGAGTTTGGTCTTGCCGCCCTTGTAGCCGGCCTTCGGGAACGCAGGGATGTCCACCAGCAGGTCGCGGGGGAGCGAGAAGAGGTACGCCCGATCCAACCCCTTGGGTACGTGCAGCACCAGCACGGCGTCGGAATGCGGCTCCCAACCGGGCACGCTGACCCGGGTGTCCACACCCACCAGCAGCAGGTTGAGCGGGCCGGTGATGTCCGCGCCCGGCGGTGGGCCGCTGGGGCTCGGCGTCGGCGTGCCGACGGGTGACGGGGTCGGTGAGCCGGCCACCGGAGCGCCGCCCGGCTTGCTGTCGCCGGTCAGCCGGGTGACCACCACGGTGCCGGCCGCGATCAGCGCGACGACGGCGAGGGCCGCCAACCCCAGCAGCAGCCACCGTCGGCGCGGCGCCATCGACCCGAGAACCATCCTGGATTCCTTCCACCCGTCTGGTGAACAACGCTCCGACGGGTGCTCCGGGTTGCGGCCGGGAGGCGCCGGGTCGGTCGGCCGGAGCATGATCGCGCGAAAAGTGCCGCTGGCGCGAGCGCTACTCGCGAGTAATGATGCCTGTATGCGGTACGACGTGGTCGTCATCGGGTCCGGCTTCGGTGGCAGCGTCACCGCGCTCCGACTGGCCGAGAAGGGTTACTCGGTCGCGGTGCTGGAAGCCGGCCGCCGCTTCGCCGACGACGAGTTCCCGCAGACGTCCTGGCGGGTCCGCCGGTTCCTCTGGGCACCCAAGCTGGGCTGCTACGGCATCCAACGGCTCACCCTGCTCCGCCCGGCCGGTCGGCGATCCGGCGGTGGGGTGCTGGTGCTCTCCGGCGCCGGGGTGGGCGGCGGTTCGCTCGTCTACGCGAACACCCTCTACGAACCGCTGCCGGCCTTCTACGACGACCCGCAGTGGCGGGACATCACCGACTGGCGCGACGAGTTGGCCCACCACTACGACCAGGCCAAACGAATGCTCGGCGTCACCACGTACCCGGTGCACACCGGCGCGGACCGCGCCATGCGCGCGGTGGCGGAGCGGATGGGGGTGGGGCACACCTTCCACGCCACCCCGGTGGGCGTGCACATCGGCCGGCCCGGCGAGCGGATCGCCGACCCGTACTTCGGCGGTGCCGGCCCGGAACGCACCGGCTGCCTGCACTGCGGTTCGTGCATGACCGGCTGCCGGCACGGGGCGAAGAACACCCTCGTCAAGAACTACCTCTGGCTCGCCGAAAAGCTCGGGGTCACGGTCCGTCAGTTGACCACGGTGACCGCCGTCCGGCCCGCCGACGGCGGCGGGTACGAGGTGCACACCGAACGCACCGGCGCCTGGCTGCGCAAGGGTCGGCAGGTCATTCACGCGGACCAGGTGGTCTTCGCCGCCGGGGCGCTCGGCACCCAGCGACTGCTGCACGGGATGCGGGCCGACGGTGCGCTACCCGGGCTCTCGCCCCGCCTCGGTGAGCTGACCCGGACCAACTCGGAGGCGATCCTCGGCGCCTCGGTGCCCCGTCGACGGGCCCGGTCCGAGCGGTTGGACTACACCGAGGGGGTGGCCATCACCAGTTCGTTCCACCCGGACCCGCAGACACACGTCGAGCCGGTCCGCTACGGGCGGGGCTCGAACGCGATGGGGCTGCTCCAGTCGCTGCTGGTCGACGGCGGCCCGCACCGGGTGCGCCGCTGGCTGGGCAGCATCGTGCGGCAGCCCGGGTTGGCGGCGCGGATGCTGTCGGTACGCGGCTGGTCGGAACGGACGGTGATCGCCCTGGTCATGCAGTCCGTGGACAACTCGCTGACCACCCGGTGGCGGCGTGGCCCACTCGGCAGCAGGTTGGTCACCGGCCCGGGCCACGGCGCGCCCAGCCCCACCTGGATCCCCGCTGGCAACACGGCCGCCCGAATGCTCGCCGACGAGATCGGCGGCACCCCGGGCGGCTCCCTCACCGAACCGTTCGACATCCCGATGACCGCGCACATCCTGGGCGGGGCGGTCATCGGCGCCACCCCGGCCGACGGGGTGATCGACCCCTGGCACCGGGTGTACGGGCACGTCGGGCTGCACGTGGTCGACGGCGCGGCCGTCTCGGCCAACCTGGGCGTGAACCCGTCCCTGACGATCACCGCACAGGCGGAACGGGCGATGTCCTTCTGGCCCAACAAGGGCGACGAGGATTTCCGCCCGCCGCTCGGCTCCCCGTACTGCCGCCTTCCACCCGTACCCCCGCAAAACCCGGCGGTCCCGCCGCACGCCCCGGGCGCGCTGCGACAGTGACCCGCCGCCACCTCCGCGATCTTGCACTTTCGGTCGCTGTTGGGCGGCATTCGTGGCCTTTGTCGGGGCAGAAAGTGCAAGATCGCCGGGAGAGTGGATTGCCGGCGAGCCGGTGCCGGCAGCGGCCGTGACTGTCGGTAGGCTTCGTGCACATGAGCCTGCCTCGCCCAGTCCTCGTGGTGGACTTCGGAGCCCAGTACGCCCAGCTCATCGCCCGCCGGGTCCGTGAGGCGAAGGTCTACTCCGAGATCGTGCCGCACTCGATGCCGATCGCCGAGATGCTGGCGAAGAACCCCGCCGCGATCATCCTGTCCGGCGGCCCGTCCAGCGTCTACGCCCCGGACGCGCCGCGGATCGACGCGGGCGTGTTCAGCGCCGACGTGCCGGTCTTCGGCATCTGCTACGGCTTCCAGGCGATGGCCCAGGCGCTCGGCGGCACCGTCACCAGGACCGGCAACCGTGAGTACGGTGGCACCCCGCTGCGCCCCCGCCTCCTCGACCCCGGTGTGCTGCTGCGTGACCTGCCGGCGGACCTGCCGGTCTGGATGAGCCACGGCGACTGCGTCACCGAGGCGCCCGAGGGCTTCACAGTGACCGCCGAGTCGGCGGGCGCCCCGGTCGCCGCCTTCGAGGACCTGGCCGGTCGACGGGCCGGCGTGCAGTTCCACCCGGAGGTCGGCCACACCGCGCACGGCCAGGAGATGCTGACCCGCTTCCTCTACGACATCGCCGGCATCGAGCCGACCTGGACTCCCGAGAACATCATCGACGAGCAGGTCGCCCGGATCCGCGCCCAGATCGGCGACAAGGAGGTCATCTGCGGCCTCTCCGGCGGGGTCGACTCGGCGGTCGCCGCGGCGCTCGTGCACAAGGCCGTCGGTGACCAGCTCACCTGCGTCTTCGTCGATCACGGCCTGCTGCGCGCCGGCGAGGCCGAGCAGGTCGAGAAGGACTACGTCAGTGCCACCGGCATCAAGCTGAAGGTGGTCGACGCCACCGACCGGTTCCTCGGCGCGCTCGCCGGGGTGACCGACCCGGAGCAGAAGCGCAAGATCATCGGTCGGGAGTTCATCCGGGTCTTCGAGGCCGCGGCCCGCGAGATCGCCGCGCACGGCGACGTCGAATTCCTCGTCCAGGGCACCCTCTACCCCGACGTGGTGGAGTCCGGCGGCGGCACCGGCACCGCCAACATCAAGAGCCACCACAACGTCGGCGGCCTCCCGGAAGACCTGAAGTTCGCGCTGGTCGAGCCGCTGCGCACCCTGTTCAAGGACGAGGTCCGCACGCTCGGCCTCCAGTTGGGCCTGCCCGAGGCGATGGTCTGGCGGCACCCGTTCCCCGGCCCCGGTCTGGCCATCCGGATCATCGGCGCGGTCGACCAGGAGCGGCTCGACCTGCTCCGCCAGGCAGACCTGATCGCCCGCGAGGAGTTGACCGCCGCCGGCCTCGACCGGGGTGTCTGGCAGTTCCCCGTGGTGCTGCTCGCCGACGTGCGCAGCGTCGGTGTGCAGGGAGACGGGCGCAGCTACGGGCACCCCGTGGTGCTGCGCCCGGTCTCCAGCGAGGACGCGATGACCGCCGACTGGTCCCGGCTGCCCTACGACATCGTGGCCCGGATCTCCACCCGGATCACCAACGAGGTCGCCGAGGTCAACCGGGTGGTCCTGGACGTCACCAGCAAGCCGCCGGGCACCATCGAGTGGGAGTGCCGAGGAAGGTGCGCGGGATTTGGCGGCGGCCGGCGCGGCGGCGTAACCAGGACTCCGGGACGCGCAGCAGCACCGCGGCTTCTGCCGGTGTA